>JBLHVV010000101.1:0-11555 GCA_047628755.1 Crocinitomicaceae bacterium
TCGCCAGCATCACAATCGCCAGCATTACCAATGCAAAAAACAAAATAGGTTTAACACTAAAAGAAGGGGGACTAGGTAAAACTTCTTTTGCAGCCCGATACACAATTAAAGGGCCTATTTGGATCTTACCTAGAGCATAGCCACCCATTAAGCTGCGATCAGCAATAATATTTATTAGTCTTGGTATGCCGCCACTTAATTTATACAGCATAAAAAGTGCAGAGGCGGAGAATAAATGCTGAGAGCTGCCTGCAACTGACAACCTGTGATTAACATACTTGCCAAGCTGAGCGTAATTAAGTGCGTTTAAATGATACCGTGCAGTGAATCTTTGATTGAGTTGGCGCATATCATATTGCTGCAGTCTAGCTTTTAGCTCTGGCTGCCCTAATAAAATAATTTGCAATAGTTTGTCTTCATGTGTCTCAAGATTGGTGAGCAATCTTATGAGTTCTAATACTTGGCTATCTAGATGCTGGGCTTCATCTACAATTAAAACGCTGTAGCCCCCTGTTGAATAAACATCTAATAGAAACTCAGTTAGCCGTTCAATCAGGTGTACTTCTGAATCTGTGCTGGCACAAGTAATTTTGAATTCACGACAAATCAGCTGAAGCATTTCTAGTCTATCTAACTGAGGGTGCAATACTAAAGCAACCTCAGTATTACTAGGGACATTGGCTAGAAGATGCTTACAAAGTGTCGTTTTACCCGTCCCTACCTCCCCGGTTAGCAAGACAAAGCCACCCCTGTGAAGCAAGCCATATTCTAAAGCTGCCAATGCCTCTTGATACTGGCCATTAGCATAAAGAAAGAATGGGTTTGGGGCGATGGTAAAGGGTCGCTGAGTGAGCGAAAAATGAGTTTCGTAGATCATACCAGTATCAGTTAAAGAACAGGCCAGCTTGCACCTAAGGTTATTTGCCAATGATTCGCACGATTATAATTAACATCGTCGAATGCCCATTTTACAGCTAGTCGCTCAGATTCATAGCTGAGTTTAAAGGTTTCGTTCAGAGTATCAACATATCCGCCTAAACCCCATGAATTTAACCCCAACCAAATAGATTCATGGCGAGCTAGCTTAACAAACTCGATATGCGCGCTTGTCTCTTGCGAGCCATAATCTAAGGCATGGCTAAGGGCAGCAGTTAAACTATAAGGTAAGGATTGAGTGTCGGACCTGGCCTCGGTCTCCCTGAGTGAGCAAGCTGAAGGGCGTGCAATACAGCCGTTATCATAATTAACTTGGGACCAATGAATACGATTAAAAACATCTTGAAATGTTAATTTAGCTGAAAGACTAATGTTAATAATGTATTCCATTTCTAGGTCAAAGCTATGGCCATATCCTTTTGCACTGACGGGTGGAGGGCCAAAAACAGTATTAATCAGCTTATTACGGCCGTAGAGGTAATCTAATTCATATTTATAGCTATACGCGCTCTCACTATTAGTGGGGTTAAGTAGCACCTTACCCAGCCCACTGATAACGGCCTGCTGACTAGACAAGCCCTTAAGGAAATATGCACTTATTTCTACACTTAGGTCGTCTACGGGGTAAAATTGATACTTCACAAATAGAGCATTCGATTTAGCGCTGTTAATACGAAGGGATAAAGGATAAATCCCTACCGGAACTTCATTACTTTCAAGTGCGCCATAAAACTCCGCTGTCTCGGCAGTAAAGGTCAGGTAGTGAGTTAATCTCTGCTCTACACCAAGCGTTATGTTACCGCCAACTGAAAACCAGCTCCCTACCCTTGCATCGCCATAAGCATAATCACCACGGCTATTTGATGACCAATGGCTGGAATCGGCATTAAAATTAATGGCAGGGCTACTAATTTTACTAGAAAAATAAGAGCCAACCTCTAAAGCTTGGATATTTAAGGTAAATACTGACAACAGAAATACACTAACTATAGAGATTATTCCTGTGTACATTAAAGAATCTGCCAGCTGCCATCAATATATCTAATAATATAGAAGCCATTCTCTTCCCGTAAACTGCCTAATAATTGTCCGTCATATCTGATAATGGCAAGAGGGTAATCATGAGATGGATTTGTATAAGTATCCTGATCTGAATAATCAAATCCAAAAACAGTTAACGTGATATTTTCTTGCTGAATATAATAAATTAATGCGTCTTGATCTTTAGAGGACTGACCAGTAGCCAACCATAAGCTGTTATCTCCATAGGGTATTAAGCTGTCTATACCAAGTAACGAGCTTGAGTCCCCACCAATATAATTATGGGTCATGGAAAACCCCATTGTGACATTGTCTAAGTCTGGAGCCGTACCATTAAAGATCAGTAACATTCTTGGACCTTCATCACCTGCGCTATCAAGAAACCTAGATGTAAGTCTAAGATAAAAGCTGTCTATCCCTAGATAAATAGGTTGGAATAAAGTAGCCGAAAAAACCGACACCTCAGAAAAACTTTTTAATGGATTCGGATAATCAATGTTATAAGTACCGCGACCATCAATATTTACTTGGGGAATACAGCCGTTATCTTTAAGAAAGTCAAAGGTGGATACAACATCATCTATATTGCTTGGAAGTGCATTGCCATCGCAACCCAAAGAGGTAACTGACTGAGCTGTAAAACATCCCCATTCATTACCAATACGCAAGCATTGTTGTGCAACCTGATTAGCATCGGTTGCTGTGTTTTTATAAATAACTATCGCTGTCTCCCCCCCAGGATAAACTAAAGTTCCTAGCTTAGCGCTATCCGGAACATTAAGTTTAAGTAGTACCTTTAATTGGGCGTAGTCATCAATAGGCCATTCATCATAACTGCCACGATCAAAAAAACTCACAGCAGACGCAAGCATTTGCGTTACCATTCCAGCTTCTGGAAGTTCATCATTTGAAATCCCGTTCGGTAAAGTAAACCATCCACCCTGATCTTTTATGAAACCAGAAGCGTCTAAATCAAATGACCCATAGTTTTTAAATTGAGTTGCATCAACATTGATTTCTAAGTCTGGAAACCTATTTGGAGAGTAATAGGTGTTTGCATTTTTACTAAAAAGCGTGAATCTAAAATCTAAAGAATCTCCAGCACCACCCTCAGCAGAAAATGTGCCTTCAATATTGCTAGAGAGAATATTGTAATGGAAGGGCGAGTTGACTTCATAAACATCCTTTGTACCTAGCAAAGTTATGTCAAGAGCGTCTGCATTAAATTGTAACGGCTTTACCGGATCATTGGATACAACGGTCATATCAGGAACGCTGATGTCGATTTTAAGCGGGGCTGGAGTCTCAGTATTTATTAGCGCACTATTCAACCAAAAAACGATAGATGGTAGCTTGACATCAATGGCATTTAAAGTGACCTTTCCCTCTACCGTATTAATTATGGCTTTAGTAAAAGTAAATGTTTTTTTGGTAGGGGTTTGGCCAAGCTCATCATCAAAGCTACCAACTAAGTCGAGCTTAGTATAAGTGGTAGGAACTCCTTCTAATGTAAGTGAAGAGCCAATCAAAGCCAAGCTCACTTGATTATTGTCAGTATTAAAGCTGGCAATGCCATGAAGATCATGACTGGCATCGCAGCTGCCAGCCTCATCTCTTATACATGTAAGTCCATAATCAGCCACTTTTACAATAGGCAGCATTAGGCTCTTTAGTGCAGGGCTTAAAGACTTACTGTAGTTCTCCCAATCGACCTCCGTAGTTATAATATCCTGAGCAACATTTCCAGAATCAAAAAAAGAATTATAATTATTTAACTTAAAATCGGCAGCCCATCCTTGAATTTTTTCTACCATTGCCTGTGCACTTTCTATTTTAGTAGAAATTTCAGGGTCATAAATAACAGGGATGTATTCCATTGGGGTATTTGTGGTAAAGGTCGGTATTGAGGCTGCAAATACTGTCGCCGCAGAAGCGAGGGCGGAAGTTGATTTTTCGTTAGTCTGGTATTCTGCCTCAACATCAACAACAGCTTGATACAATCTTTTTGCATCAATTTTACTCGGATAATCTGCATCAATATCTTTTAAAAAAACACCACCATTTTCTAGAAAGGTATCAGTCCACCAGTTCAGCGTCTCCATAAAAGAGTTGTTCTTAACAGCTGTTAATTTTTGAAGTGCAATTGACACAAGCCCATGCTTAGCGGATTCTATTTCAGAAACGGAGTCTTCTGCCAGAAAACCCTCATACCAAGGCTTAACGTTTACATGCAGGCCATTAGATAATTTAAATAATTGCTTTACCCTATGATTTGCTTCGTAAATTAAACTAGGGGTTAATATAGCGTTTCCTGAAATTGACCCGTCAGTAGTGAATCGTCCAAATGCAAAGCTTACTGCTAAGTGAGTCAAGGGTGTTATATTTAGTATTTCAAGTCCGGTAACAGAACTTACCGCGCCCCACATTTCAAAATCCACTGGGGCATTGTACCAATCATCAAAATCAATACCCTCACCACTTTCATTGCTGCAACCGTCAGGCAGCACACAACGTATTTGAGTATTTTCATCAGCCGTAGCAATCCCCACCAATGTGCCAGAGTAGGCACCTTGGATAGCGCCAGAAAAACCGCCATTTTCATCTGACGTATAAACATCACCAAAAAATGTACCATCACTTTGCCGTTGAGGTTGGCCATATTGATCAACGCCCACAAATTGAATTTTCGCATCACGTACGTTACCTGCCCAAAGGGAGCCAATAAAATTTATTGGAGGCAATGCGCCAGCATTATTTTCAACCGAACTCTCACAGCCAGTCAAAAATAATAGGACTACTAATATTAATTTTTTATGCATATAAAACCTAGCGAGAATGTTTTTTATTTTTATTTTTATAACATAAGTCTCCAACTATAAGTTGTTTAGTTGGCGAGCATTTTTCTAGCGAGCTATTTTTTCGGATTCTTCTGCAATCAGCGCTCTCATCCATTTATGTGGGGGATTGTGATGCACTAATGGGCTCCAAGCCATTTTTAATTCAAATGGTGGGATTTCGTATGGCGGCTCTACCATTGTCAGTTCTCCTGACCTAGCCTGCATTCTAGCGATTCTTGTTGGAAGTGTGGCAATTAAATCATTATTAGCCGCAAGTAAAGCTGGCATCTGGTAGTGACGAGTAAACACACTTATATTACGCTTATGCCCTGCCCGCTCTAACGCCTCGTCAACCCAGCCAAGCTGCACGGCCTTGTCTCTAGTGGGGTTCACTCCTGTACCGACCCCCATGCCTGTCTTACTTACCCATATATGGTTAGCACTCAAATATCCTTCTAAGCAAAAGTTATTAAGAACTGCATTTCTGGGGTTCACTAAGCAAGAAAAGTCATCAGTCCATAACGTCTTTTGATGGAATGATTGGGGAAGCTCGTCAAAGCGGTTGATAGCCATGTCCACCTTACCCTGCTCTACATCTTTATAGGTAACATCTGACGGGGTTAAAAAGTCTAAGATTACTCCTGGAGCTTCAGAGCGAAGTCGCTTCACCATTGCAGGCACTAATGTGGCTTCGGCGTAGTCGCTAACCATTATTCGGTACACCCGTGAGCTGATCTGAGATTCAAATACGCCAGTTGGCTGAACTGCACTGTCAACGGCAGCAAGAATATTTCGTACTAAAGGCTGTAATTCTAATGCCCTTTCGGTAGCACTCATACCATCACTTGTGCGCACCAATACGGGGTCGCCGAACAATTCACGTAGTCGTTTAAGGCCATTACTCATAGCTGGTTGAGTGATGCCAAGGGCCTGAGCCGCCTTAGTTACGCTGCGTTCACGCAATAACACATCTAGATAGATCAACAGATTTAAATCGAAACGGTCCACATTCACCCCGTGAATACTCATTATAAGAGCTATAAATTAGAGAAATTATCATAAAACCCGTAAGATGCGCGAGTCATTTAAGAGGCGTGCCTCAATAAAGCTGCTATTTTTTAAATTCAGCTTTAGACAATTAACCCTAATTTTAAAGGATTGGACATATGTCAGCGATTCAAGACGACATCAAATCTATTGCAGCTGCTCAAGAAGCCGCTACTTATTCATGGGATATTACCCCTGAATCAGCTGCTCGCATGCGTGCACAGAACAAATTCAAGACTGGCCTAGACATCGCTCAGTACACTGCAGACGTTATGCGTGCTGACATGGCTGCTTTCGATGCAGACAAAACTAAGTACACTCAGTCTTTAGGCTGCTGGCACGGTTTTGTAGGTCAGCAAAAACTGATCTCTATTAAAAAGCATTTTGGCACTACTGATCGTAAATACCTGTACCTTTCTGGTTGGATGGTAGCTGCATTACGCTCTGAGTTTGGTCCTCTTCCTGATCAGTCTATGCATGAAAAAACTACTGTTGCTGCACTGGTTAAAGAGCTTTACACTTTTCTACGTCAAGCTGACGCACGTGAACTAGGCGGTCTTTTTCGCGATCTAGACGCTGCTCGTGAAGCTGGCAATGCGGCTGCAGAGAAAACTATCCAAGCTGCTATCGACGGTCACACTACTCATGTAGTACCAATAATTGCTGATATCGATGCTGGTTTTGGTAACGCTGAAGCGACTTACCTAATGGCTAAGCAAATGATCGAGGCAGGCGCATGCGCACTTCAGATCGAAAACCAAGTTGCAGATGAAAAGCAATGCGGACACCAAGACGGTAAAGTAACGGTACCTCATGCTGATTTTCACTCTAAAATCCGTGCTTTGCGTTATGCATTCCTAGAATGTGGCATCGACAACGGTTTAATCGTTGCTCGTACTGATTCTGAAGGCGCTGGCCTTACAAAAGAAATCGCAGTAGTTAAAGAAGCGGGTGATCAAGGCGATATCTACAACTCTTACTTAGATGTTGAAGAAATTGACGTAGCTGACATGGCTGAGGGCGATGTTGTATTTAATCGCGGCGGCAAACTTGTTCGTCCTAAGCGTTTACCTTCTGGCCTATACCAATTCCGCGCTGGAACTGGTGAAGAGCGTTGTGTTTTTGATTCTGTTGAAGCAATCAAAGCCGGTGCAGATTTAATCTGGATCGAAACGGCTACTCCATCTGTTAAAGATATCGCTGATATGATGAACGAAGTTCGCAAAGAAATTCCAGATGCGAAACTTGTTTACAATAACAGCCCATCATTTAACTGGACTCTTAACTTCCGTCAGCAAACTTTTGACGCAATGGTTGAAGCTGGAACTGATGTTTCTGCATACGATCGTGCAGATCTAATGAACGCTAAGTATGACGACTCTGAATTGTCTGCTGCTGCTGATGCTCGCATCCAGTCTTTCCAATCTGATACTGCTCGTGAAGCTAATATTTTCCACCACCTGATTACTCTTCCTACTTATCATACAACTGCATTGTCTGTTGATAACCTAGCGAAAGAATACTTTGGTGATGCTGGTATGCTTGGCTATGTTGCTGGCGTTCAACGTAAAGAAATCCGTCAGGGTATCGCATGCGTTAAACACCAAAACATGTCAGGTTCTGACATGGGCGATGACCACAAAGAATACTTTGCTGGTGAAAACGCTCTTAAAGCAGGCGGCGCAAATAACACTTCTAACCAGTTCTAATCTATTTTTAGAATTGGCTAGCTAGGCGTTGTGTTTAGTGTGTTAAAAAAAACGACCTCCGGGTCGTTTTTTTGTACTTGCAGAAAATTGATCAACAAAAAATCATAGCCTTTGAATTAATCAAAAGTCAGCGTATACAGTCTAAAATCATGCTGAAGCTATTAATTCAATCTTTCATTCTTGCATTCATAAGCTAGACTTAAATAAAGGATTTAGGAGCCTACCATGAACACTTTTCAAAGTGTCTACCAGCAGCAAGCCTGGGGACCAGAACTGCAGCCAAATGATAAAGCTCAATTAGTGTTGATATTTGGCAGTCGCACGCTTGCCACAAATACAGATATCCGCAAAAATGTAGCCTCTCAATATCCAAATGCTCAGATAATAGGCTGCACTACATCAGGAGAGATTTCAGATACTCGCATATACGATGAGAGTCTGTGCTTAACGGCGATAGAGTTTAAAAGTTCGAAAATTGATGTATTTACAGTTGATATTAACAGCGATCCTTCTAGTGCCTTTAGAAAACTCGCTGAACATTTCAACAATAGCGATTTAAAGTCTCTTTTTGTACTGTCAGATGGCCAGATGGTCAATGGCACAGACTTAGTCAATACACTTCAAGAAATACTTCCAAAAGATACCGTTATAACCGGTGGCCTTGCTGGCGATGGAACGAACTTTTCAGAAACTATATTATGGCATAATGGCAACTGTGGTCATGGAAAAATCATTGGCTGTGGTTTTTATGGTGAAAATTTAAGGGTTGGTCATGGCTCTATGGGGGGCTGGGACCCATTTGGGCCTAAGCGAATGGTAACAAAGTCATACGACAATATTTTGTATGCGCTTGACGATAAGCCCGCGCTTGAACTGTATAGAAATTACCTTGGAGATCATGCCAAAAGCCTGCCAGCGTCAGCACTTTTATTCCCATTATTAATTTCTCGAGAAAATGACCAACCAGATGTAATAAGAACCATACTTAATATCAATGAGCATGACAAATCAATGATCTTTGCAGGCGACATTCCGGAGGGCTCTTACGCACAACTAATGAAAGCCAATTTCGAAAGATTAATTGACGGCGCAGAAATAGCTGCAAAAAACACAGTACTTAGTATTTTAGATGAACATAAACAGCAAGATGGCTTGGTGATTATGGTGAGCTGCGTTGGTCGACGCTTAGTATTGAATCAACGCACAGAAGAAGAAGTCGAAGCGGTTAAAGACACCTTCGGCGATAATAATACCTATACTGGATTTTATTCATATGGGGAAATTTCGCCATTAGTTCAAGGTGGTAAATGCGGTCTGCATAACCAAACAATGACTATCACTTCCTTCTTTGAAATTGATGAATAAACTTACTAAGCGATTAGTTAAACGTCATCTTGAAACAGATTTTGACCTTGCCCAAATTTCAACGCTTTTAGCTTCATTCTCTGAGGTAATTGATCAATATGAGCAGGATAGGCTCATGCTCGAGCGATCGCTCATGCTTACATCTGATGAATTAAACGAAATAAACGACACATTAAAACTTCAATTAGAAGAAATAAATAGCGTAAAAAATGAGCTTGAGAAGTCATTTATAAAACAACAGGCGTTATTAAATGCAAGCCAGGAAGGTGTTATTAGCTTTACATCAGAGGGCAGCATCGATCAGATCAATAAAACAGCTTTATTATTCTTAGGCCAAACGTTAGAGCAAAGTAAAGATCAAAGCCCTAGGGGTATCTTAAAGGCGCTTCTTGGAAAGATACAATCTAGAAGCAATATTATTAAAGAAATACGATTATCAAAGTCATCTAAATCACAAAAAATAAAAGGTAAATTCCAAACTGTTTCAGGTCATCATTATGAATACTCAATTATCCCTGAGCTATTAGAAAATGTAATTCTGGGTAGTATTTTTAGTTTCCGCGATATCTCTGACACGCAAAATAATCAGGACCTCCTTAAATACAAAGCATACCATGACGACTTAACGGGCCTTCCTAATCGAAATAGCATTTTAAATACAATACAACACGCTCTTATATTAGCCAAACGCCATAAAGAACAATGCGCTATTTTATTTATTGACTTAGATGATTTTAAAAAAATTAATGATACAGCAGGCCACGATGAAGGGGATCGGTTTTTAATTGAAGTGAGCCAGAGGCTAAAATCTGTTTTACGTGAAAGTGACACATTAGGGCGATTGGGAGGTGACGAATTTATAATCTTGCTTGAAAACATTTCATCAAGTAAGCAGATTACAGACATTCATAACAGGGCTCTAGCGGCATTATCCAAGTCTTTCTTAATAGATCAAAATCCGTATGTAGTGTCATGTAGCATTGGTATTAGTGCATACCCTTCTGACGGAAGTGAATCGGAAGAACTGATTCGAAAGGCAGACATGGCCATGTACCAAGCTAAAAAATTAGGTAAAAATAGATTCCACTATTTTGACGATAACCTTGAGCGATTAGTAATACACCGAGTTAAAACAGAGGAAAGCCTAAGGAGTGCAATTAAAAACAGTGAGTTTGTTTTGTATTACCAACCTAAGGTAGAGCTGGAAAATAACAAAGAGGAGCTTATCGGTTTTGAAGCATTAATACGCTGGAAAAGAGAAGATGGCAGCATTACATACCCTGATAGTTTTATCACATTAGCCGAAGAAAATGGATTAATTAGAAGCCTTACAAAATGGGTAATCGCAGAAGCATGCCGTCAAATCCGTATTTGGGATGATACCCCCCTATCTGGAATTCCAATATCTGTTAACATCTCTGCCATTGACATTGCTGATAATAACTTTGTAGAGTCAACGCTATCAATTCTCGAAGAAAACAAAGTACCTGGGCACTTAATTGAACTAGAACTTACAGAATCTGTATTTTTTGATGATGTGAATAGTGTAAATTCAAAACTTGAGAAGCTTCGCAATCATCACCTTAAACTTTCTCTAGACGATTTCGGTACTGGGTATTCCTCGTTCTCATATTTACAAGATCTACAAATTGATTATATTAAAATTGATAAGAGTTTTATTTTAGGTATGTCAAAAAATAAAAGATCCTTAGCCATTGTTCAAAGCATAATAGATATGGGAGAAAACCTAGGCTTATCAGTAATTGCTGAGGGAGTTGAAACCGTTGAAGATAAAGAAACCCTAATAAAAGCAGGGTGTCGTATTGCCCAAGGATACTTGTATGGACGACCTTCTCCAGCATCCGAAATAAGTGAGAGATTTAAACATCATAGATACATTAGCTAGGACTGATCTCGCAATTTATTAAATAGAGTCTACAGTCAAACTCAAGCTGGTAATAATCTGGCTGCATATGACGGCAAAGTTGATAAAAGCTTTTGTTATGGTCTTTTTCTTTCACATGAGCTAGTTCATGAACAACAATCATATTTAAGAATGCTTCGGGTGCAGCTTTAAATATTGAACTAATATGAATTTCATTTTTACTTTTTATCTTACTGCCTTGCACCCTATTAATATAGGTATGAGTGCCAAGCGCATTTTTAATCACATGAATTTTTGAGTCGTAAACAACTTTATTAAGCGGTGACGACTTTTTAATATACTGATTTTTAATAGCTAAAACATACTGCCTCAGATCTCCGTCGTTATTAATTTCGTGTTGCAACGGATATCGGGTATCTAAATAAGACTGAAGATTACCCTGATTAATTAAATCACGCACCTGCTGCTGAGTACTTTCTGAGTAACCGGCTAAATAACGAAGTACAAAATCCATAAATTAACTGGCTTGCAGCTCTTCTAATAACTCAGTAATTTCAGTTTTCAATTCTTTGTCTTCAATTTTATTAGCACTAACCTGTGCCTTTTGAAGACTCTCAATAGCAGCGTCCTCTAATCCTAGCTCTACCTGAAGTGTTGCCATTGAAAACGCAATAGAAGACATAAAGTCCTTGGAATTAATCGCCTCAGCTTTAACCAGAGCTTTGGCATAGGCCG
>JBLHVV010000102.1:0-11376 GCA_047628755.1 Crocinitomicaceae bacterium
TGATTCCTGGCATTGGACGTGAGGTTAATGGTGGTATGCGTTGGATCTCTTTGGGTTTTTTAAATGTTCAGCCTTCTGAGTTTGCTAAAATTGCCACGGTACTTTACATGGCAAGTTATTTAGATCGCAGGCGCGAAGAGGTTCAATCAAGGTGGTCGGGTTTTATCAAACCACTATTTGTATTATCTCTGTTGTCAGTATTACTTTTATTAGAGCCCGACTTTGGGGCAGTAGTTGTACTTATGTTGGCGACGCTTGCCTTGTTATTTTTAGGCGGAGTAAAAGCTGGGCAGTTTATCTTAACGGCTGTAGTGGTGGTAAGTGCTTCAGTATTGATATTGTTAAGCCAGCCATATCGACTTAAACGTTTAACAGGATACTGGGAGCCTTGGGATTCTGAGAATGTATTTGGCAGTGGTTATCAGCTAACCCAGAGTTTAATTGCATTCGGTCGTGGCGAGTTTTCAGGTGTTGGTCTGGGTAACAGCGTACAAAAATTATTTTATTTACCAGAAGCCCATACCGACTTTGTATTTGCCATATGGTCAGAAGAAACAGGTTTATTAGGCGCATCTTTAATTATTGGTTTGTTCATATTCATATTTATGAAAGGCATGAATTTAGGTAAGCAAGCATTTTCAAAGCAGCAGTTTTTTGCCGCTTATGTGGCATATGGCATGTCTATGTTAATTGGCTTTCAAGCATTTATTAATTTAGGTGTAAATATGGGATTGCTGCCTACAAAAGGTATTACTTTACCGTTTGTAAGTTTTGGAGGTTCCAGTTTATTAGCCTGCTCTATTGCCATGGGTTTATTACTTCGAGTCCATCATGAAATGGAGGTAGGTAATGAAAAAAAATAACGTATTGATTATGGCCGGTGGTACTGGGGGACATGTTATTCCAGCTATTAGTGTTGCTCGTGAATTAACGTTAAAAGGTTACACAGTGCACTGGCTTGGAAGTATCAAAGGAATTGAAAACGATCTAGTCCCAGGTGCTGGTTATAAATTACATCGCATAACAATAACTGGTTTGCGTGGTAATGGTTTGTTTAAAACTTTGTCGGCTCCTTTTCAATTGGCAAGAGCCATGTGGCAAACGTTAAAAGTATTTATTGAAGTTAAGCCAGTTATGGCTTTGGGTATGGGGGGATTTGCTTCTGGACCGGGCGGACTGATGGCCGTTTTATCAAGAACTCCCTTGGTAATCCATGAGCAAAATGCAATTCCAGGTATGACAAATAAAGCATTAAGTCGATTTGCTAAACCTTTACTGCAAGCATTTGATGGTGCATTTAACTCTATAAAAGGAGTTGAAACAGTGGGTAATCCAGTGCGCTCAACCATTACAAAGTTAGACCCTCCTGCATTACGTTTAGCCAATAGAGATCAGGGGTTGAATGTACTAGTAGTTGGTGGAAGCTTAGGGGCTGTGGCCATTAACAATGTGTTAATAGACACAATGGCTTTACTGCCTTCGTCAATGGTGGTTAACGTCTGGCATCAAACTGGCAAGCGTAATTATGAAGATGTGAAAAAAGGTTACCAAACCGTTAACGTCGATTTGGTAAAAGTCAGTGCATTTATTGCAGACATGGCTGAAGCTTATAAGTGGGCTGATATTGTAATTTGTCGCTCAGGTGCGCTAACCGTTTCAGAATTAATGTCTGCAGGAGTTGCATCTATCTTGGTACCTTATCCGTTTGCGGTAGATGATCATCAAACGGCTAATGGACAGTTTTTAGTCAATGCAGGCGCGGCTATTTTAACTCCGCAGTCTGAATTTACTTGTGAATATTTAACAGAAGAATTTAAAAGATTATTAAACTCGCGAGACAATATTCTAAAAATGTCTATCGCGGCACGGACATTAGCTAAGCCAAGCTCAGCTAAAACCGTTGCAAACTATTGTATTGAGGCCGCCCATGGTAGATGAAAATAAAGTAGTTCAGCGTTGGGATATTCCAGAAATGCGCCGTATACGCCAAATCCATTTTATTGGAATAGGCGGAGTGGGCATGTGCGGTATTGCCGAAGTGTTGCTTAATCAAGGTTATGACATTTCTGGCTCAGATTTGAAGTCATCACCAGTGACAGACCGTTTGGTGTCGCTGGGTGTGCAGGTGTTTTTTGGCCATGAAGCTGAAAACGTAAAAGATGCCGATGTGGTGGTGGTGTCTACCGCTATCGATACAGTGAATCCAGAAATCAAATACGCCACTGAACATCGTATTCCAATTGTACGTCGTGCAGAAATGCTGGCCGAATTAATGCGTTATCGCCATGGTATTGCCATTGCAGGAACACATGGTAAAACCACCACAACGAGTTTAGTGGCTTCTATTTTAGCTGAAGGGGAAAAAGACCCAACTTATGTGATTGGTGGCAAGCTAACCAGTGCTGGCACCAATGCCAAGTTAGGGGGCAGTCGTTATTTAGTAGCCGAAGCCGATGAGTCAGATGCTTCGTTTTTGCATCTACAGCCAATGGTTTCTATTGTTACCAATATTGAAGCCGACCATATGGATACTTATGGTGGTGACTTTAATCAATTGAAAAAAACCTTTGTAGAGTTTTTACATAATTTACCTTTTTATGGCTTAGCTGTTCTATGTGTAGATGACGAAACCATTCGAGATATTTTGCCAGAAGTGAATCGCCCAGTATTGACTTACGGTATTGATCAGCCGGCTGATTTTTATGGGGTAAACATCACTCAAAAAGGCCTGTATACGTCGTTCACAGCCAAGCGCCCGGGTGAGCATGCAGACCTAACTATTAAGTTAAGAATGCCAGGTCAACACAATGTATTAAATGCTTTAGCAGCAATTGCAGTGGCTACTGATGAAGGTATTGCCGACGATGCCATTGTTCTAGCTTTAGAAAAATTTCAAGGAGTTGGCCGTCGTTTCCAGGTATGCGGTGAATATCCATTGCACGATGGCAAAGTTATGCTGGTAGATGATTACGGTCATCATCCAACAGAAGTAGACGTTACAATTAAAGCCATTCGTAAAGGCTGGCCTGATAACCGTTTAGTTATGATGTTTCAGCCACATCGCTATACCCGAACACGTGATTTATACGATGACTTTGTAAGAGTGTTAAGCAATGTAGACGGTTTATTGTTACTTGATGTTTATTCAGCCGGCGAAGATGAAATTCCGGGAGCTGATGGACGTTCGCTAGCACGAAGCATTCGTGGTCGTGGTCGTGTAGACCCTATATTTATTGAGCGCGGGTTTGATGTTAAGCCTGTGTTAAAAGATATTCTAAAACCAGGGGATATTTTAATTACCCAAGGTGCCGGTAGTGTAGGTGCATTGGCATTAGAGCTTGTTAAAGATTTACCTGCATTACTGGAGTCTATGAATGGCTCAAAATAATCAAACTGAAAACAGCTTAAGTCTTGGTAAAATTGCGGTACTTTACGGCGGCAATAGTGCAGAACGGGCTGTTTCATTAAATAGTGGCAACGCAGTATATGCGGCCTTAATTGAGTCTGGTGTTGATGCGATAAAAATAGACACCAAAGAAAACTTATTAGGGCAGTTAGAAGAGTATAAGTTTGATGCTGCATTTATTGCTTTACACGGTGCGGGCGGTGAAGACGGAACTATTCAGGGTTTATTAGAATTCCATGGTTTGCCTTATACCGGTAGCGGCGTTATGGCCAGTGCAATTTGCATGGATAAATGGCGTACAAAGTTAATTTGGTTGAGCTTAGATATACCAACACCGAAATTTATTAAAGCTGAAACAGTGTTCATACTAAATGAATTTGCCGATCAAGTGGGTTTTCCGTTAATGGTTAAACCTGCATTAGAAGGATCAAGCATAGGAATTTCAAAGGTAAAAGATCGATCTGAATTACAAGCAGCATTCGATGATGCTGAAAATACTGGCTCGCCCGTTTTGGCCGAGCAATTTATTACCGGGAAAGAATTTACCATAGCAGTACTTAATGGCAAGGCGCTGCCAGCAATACAGCTTAAGCCTGCTAATGATTTTTATGACTACGATGCTAAATATATTCAAGACGATACCGAATACTTAGTCCCTTGCGGTTTGTCAGTAGAAAAAGAGGCTGAGCTTCAGTTATTATCAATCAAGGCTTATGACGCATTAGATTGCAGTGGTTGGGGGCGTGTTGATGTAATGCAAGATGAGCAAGGAAAGTTTTGGCTTATCGAAGTAAATACAGTGCCTGGAATGACCGACCATAGCTTGGTTCCTATGGCAGCAAAAGCAGCTGGTATTTCATTTTCTGAATTAGTTATAGATATACTAAAAGGAATAAAACGGTGAAAGGTAAAGGTGCGACTCGTCTCAAATCATCACAGGGATTGAAATTTTCGTTGTCTCGATTGATTAAACCGATCTCTATCGGTGTGACTGTCCTATCAATTATGTTCGCTGTTGTATTGTTGGTATTGCAAGTTGCTAATAAAGAAATTAAATCATTAGAAGTATCGGCACCGTTCGAATACGTTTTAGAAGAAGACATACGGGATAAACTGAAAGGTATTTTTCCTAATGGCTATGTGTCATTAGATGTAGAAGAAATACACCAGCGACTATTGGCCATGCCCATGGTGGCTTCAGTTGAGGTTGAAAAAGTTTGGCCAGATACATTGGCTATTAGGTTACAAGAAGAGCAGCCAGTGGCCATATGGAATGAAACCAGTTTATTAAGTCAGGCAGGTGATATTCTTCCAGTCAGTGTTAAAGCGCTGTCATTACCAAGGTTAATGGGAGCAAAAAAAGACAGCCGTTTGGTTATGCAGCATCATCTTTTATTTAACCGTTGGTGTAAGCGTCATAATCTAAATTTAGTAGGATTAACAAAATCTACATCCGGCTGGTTGATTGAAGATCAGCAAGGATTAAAAATTTGGCTAGACGGAGCAAATGCAATGTCTGGTCTAAGGCAGTTAGAAAGTGTCATTGGACAATTTGAATTGGCGCGTATTAAAAGTATTGATATGCGTTATGAACAAGGGTTTGCCGTCGCTTGGAAAGCCGAGCCGGCTAAAGTGCAGGGATAGAGAAAAATAATGAGTTCATCTGCAGAAAGTAAATTAATTGTTGGTTTAGACATTGGCACTTCTAAAGTGGTGTGTATTGTTGGCGAAGTAAATAAAGAGGGCATTATTAAAGTAGTGGGCGTAGGTAATCATCCATCTAGAGGTCTTAAGAAAGGCGTTGTTATTAATATTGAATCCACGGTTCAGTCGATTCAACGGGCCATAGAAGAAGCTGAATTAATGGCAGGTTGCCAAATACACTCTGTCTATGCTGGTATTGCCGGAAGTCATATTCGTTCTATGAACAGTCATGGCATAGTGGCTATCAAAGATCGAGAAGTAGAGCAGTACGATATAGATCGGGTGCTAGATGCGGCTAAAGCGGTGGCTATTCCAGCTGATCAAAGAATTTTACACGTGCTACCGCAAGAATATGTCATCGATATGCAAGAGGGCATTAAAGACCCTGTCGGCATGTCAGGAGTGCGCTTAGAAGCAAAAGTACACATGGTTAGCGGTGCATTAAACGCAGCACAAAATATTGAAAAGTGCGTGCAGCGGTGTGGTTTAGAAATTGACGACATAATTCTAGAACAGTTGGCTTCAAGTTATGCGGTTTTAACCGACGACGAAAAAGAACTGGGTGTGTGTATGGTGGACATTGGTGGCGGTACTACAGATATTGCTATTTTCACTGAAGGAGCTATTAGGCATACTGCTGTTATCCCCATTGCAGGGGATCAAGTAACGAACGATATAGCCATGGCGTTAAGAACACCTACTCAGCATGCTGAAGAAATAAAAATTAAATACGCTTGTGCGTTAACGCAATTAGCCGGTCCAGACGAACTTATTAAAGTACCCAGTGTAGGTGAAAGAGAGCCGAGAAACCTTTCAAGGCAAGCGCTCGCGGAAGTGGTCGAACCTAGGTACGAAGAGCTATTCACGCTTATTCAAGCGGAATTAAGACGCAGCGGATTTGAAGATATTATCGCGGCAGGAGTGGTGTTGACAGGAGGAACATCCAAGATGGAAGGGGTTGTGGAGTTGGCCGAAGAAATTTTCCACGTCCCTGTTCGACTGGCCAAACCAGGCGGTGTTGAAGGCTTAACAGACGTAGTGGCAAACCCAATCTACGCCACTTCTGTAGGCCTATTAATTTACGGTGCGAAGCACCAATTGGGCGAATTAGTCTTTGCCCGAAAAGAAGATGATCCAATAACGTTTTTTACACGTGTAAAACATTGGATTAAAGGCAATTTTTAATATTTAATAGGCGCTAATGGTTAGCATAGCGCCTGACGAATAATAAAGGAGAAGGGCGATGACTCAAAGAGATGGGGATATGTTCGAGATAGTTGACGAACCACAGCACAATGCAATCATAAAAGTTGTAGGTGTTGGTGGCGGTGGCGGCAACGCTGTTGAGCACATGGTAAAAAACCAAGTTGATGGCGTAGATTTCATTTGTGCCAACACAGATTCGCAAGCATTAAAAAATATGACTGCGCGTTCTGTTTTACAGCTAGGTTCTACTGTTACTAAGGGTCTTGGCGCTGGCGCTAACCCAGAAGTAGGGCGTCAAGCTGCTATGGAGGACCGTGAGCGGATTGCTGAAGCTTTAGCGGGTGCTGACATGGTATTCATAACAGCCGGCATGGGTGGTGGTACTGGAACAGGTGCTGCACCAGTTGTGGCTGAAGTTGCAAAAGAATTAGGCATTTTAACGGTAGCGGTTGTAACTAAACCGTTTCCGTTTGAAGGTCGCAAACGTATTACGTTGGCTGAAGCTGGTTTAACTGAACTGGCTAAGCATGTAGATTCTTTAATTACGATTCCAAATGAAAAGTTATTAGCCGTACTAGGAAAGAACACATCTTTATTAGACGCGTTCTCTGCTGCTAACGACGTTTTATTGGGTGCTGTGCAAGGCATAGCTGATCTAATTATTCGTCCTGGTATGATTAACGTGGATTTCGCCGACGTTAGAACTGTTATGTCAGAAATGGGTCAAGCCATGATGGGAACAGGTTCTGGTAAAGGTGAAGACCGAGCTCGTGAAGCTGCTGAAGCCGCTATTCGAAGCCCATTACTTGAGGATGTAAACCTTGAAGGTGCACGCGGTATTTTGGTGAATATCACCGCTGGTACCAACCTATCTTTAGGTGAGTTCACAGAAGTTGGTGACACTATCGAGGAATTCTCATCTGATAATGCCACTATTGTAGTAGGCACAGTTATCGATGAAAGCATGACAGACGAGCTTCGTGTAACAGTTGTAGCTACAGGCTTAGGCGATGTTGTGACTGCAACTCCTAAAAAGGTTGTTGATAACACGGTTAACAAAGCAGACGGATCGGTAGACTATAAAAAGTTAGATCGTCCAACAGTAATGCGTGGCGCCAACACTCAGACTGCACATCAGCTGACACCAGATAGTAAAGATAGCAAGGATATGGATTATTTAGACATACCTGCTTTCTTGCGTCGACAAGCCGATTAGGCCAGCTGTGTTGGCCAATGGCCTTTTTGAGGTTATAATGGCCAATTATTGTGCGATTATTGCACTACTTGTTACAAAGCGAATTATTGAATGATTAAACAGCGCACTCTTAAAAACGCAATAAGAGCCACCGGTATTGGATTGCACTCTGGGGAAAAGGTTTACCTTACCCTGCGACCTGCACCTGTTGATACTGGCATTATTTTTGTAAGAACTGACTTAGAGCCAGCGATTGAAATTGTCGCCAAGGCCACTAATGTTGGCGATACAACTTTATCGACTTCGCTGAGTAATGGCGACGTGAAAGTTTCTACTGTAGAGCACTTGCTTTCAGCAATGGCAGGCTTAGGAATTGATAACGTGTTCGTAGAGTTAAGCGCGGCTGAAGTGCCAATAATGGATGGCAGTGCTGGACCTTTTGTTTTTTTACTGCAGTCAGCAGGAATAGAAGAGCAAGAAAAAGCCAAGCAATACATCCGCATAACAAAACCAGTTACAGTGACCGATGGCGATAAATCAGCCTCTTTTAAGCCTTATAATGGTTTTAAAGTAAGCTTTACTATCGATTTTGATCATCCTTTGTTCGACGCTGAAAACCAAATGGCCAGCTTAGACTTTTCAACTACGTCGTTTGTCAAAGAAGTAAGTAGGGCCAGAACCTTTGGTTTTATGCGTGACATCGAATATCTTCGCTCTCAAAACCTTGCTTTAGGTGGCAGCGTAAACAACGCTATTGTGGTAGATGATTACCGTGTTCTTAACGAAGACGGCCTGAGATACGACGACGAATTTGTTAAGCACAAAATTTTAGACGCAGTAGGCGACTTATACCTATTAGGACATAGCCTAATTGGTGAATATATAGGCGTTAAGTCAGGGCACGGTCTAAACAATGCGCTTTTAAGAGCGCTTATAGAGCAGCAAGAGTGCTGGGAATTTGTCTCGTTTGAAAACGAACAAGACGCACCCATTAGATACTCTAAGCCGGTATCGGCGGTTTAAGCTATATAAATGGCATCTAATTTGGGTGCCATTTTTCATGTGACCAACGGTTGTATTAGTGTTAAGTACCGTAACCATGTGACAATAGTCTCAAATAGAGCGACGATTTCAGTCTAAACTGAAAACATACAAATTAATTATCGGATGCGACCATGAACATTATTATTGTTGGTCAGCGTCATGGCCGCTCCAAAACAATATCCTTGGGGCCCTTGGCTCGCTGGACATTAACCCTTACATTGGCTGTAATGCCCTTCTCTATGGGCGCTGCAGGCTATTATCTGACCATGATGCTAGTTGACGAAGGCTTATTTGGCCCAGAAACAGCCAAGGCATGGGAACAAGATTTAACTCAACAACGTAAAGAACTTGATGCTATTCGTGAGCAAACCGATGAACAATTGGTGGGCTTGACATCACGCATGGCTCAATTACAAACTCGTTTAACCAGACTAGATGCGCTTGGCGAAAGATTAATAGACCGTTCTAATCTAGACAAAGGTGAATTTAACTTTGGTGACTTACCTGCTATAGGAGGCCCAAATAGAAACCTAGAAGGCTCAGTATATCGAGCACCGGGCATAAGTACTGTTCTAGACGAGCTAAGTAACCAGATTGATAGCCGCGAACAGCAGCTTGAAGTTTTAGACAGTATACTAGGCGATAAAAAAATCACTCGTGACACTTTTGTCGCAGGTCTTCCTATTAACAAAGGCTGGATGTCATCGCGCTATGGCATGCGAACCGACCCATTTACAGGTCGTTTGGCTTGGCATGCAGGCGTCGACTTTGCTGGTAAAACAGGTTCAGATATAGTTTCAGTTGCTTCAGGTGTGGTTACTTGGGCATCTAAACGACATGGTTATGGTTTCTTAGTAGAAGTTAATCATGGAAATGGCTACAAAACTCGCTATGCCCACTGCAAAGAAATAGTGGTTAAAGTGGGTGAAGTTGTTCGTAAAGATCAAGTGCTGGCTCTCATGGGCAGTACTGGGCGGTCCACAGGACCCCATGTTCACTTCGAAGTATACAAAAATGGCCGAACAGTCGACCCGGCCGCCTATATTCATCGCACTCGCCGATAATAACTATTCCAATTCTTGTTTAATTGGGTGTAACGCAGCATAAATGCGTTACATCTTTAATGCTTTTCTAATACTAATAATTAAGATTAATAATACATGTTCATTCAAACTCTAGCCAAAGTTCTCGGTAGCAAAAACCAAAGAGAATTAAAACGACTTCAAAAAACCGTTATAAAGATTAATGCCCTAGAACCAGATATGGAAGCATTAGACGATACGGCCTTAAAAAACAAAACCATCGAATACAAAGCTCGTATAGAGCAGGGCGAAAGTGTAGACAGTCTTTTGCCAGAAGCATTTGCCGCACTGCGCGAAGGCTGTAAGCGATCAATGAACATGCGTCATTTTGACGTACAAATGATTGGTGGTATGACACTGCATAACGGCAAAATTGCCGAAATGCGAACCGGTGAAGGTAAAACTCTTGTAGCCACGCTAGCCGTTTATTTAAACGCGCTAACAGATGACGGTGTGCACGTAATCACAGTGAACGATTATCTTGCCGAGCGTGATGCAAATTGGATGCGTCCGTTATACGAATTTATGGGTTTATCGGTAGGTGTGGTTCTTTCAGGGCAAGATGCAGAAGCCAAACGTGCAGCTTATCAATCTGACATTACTTACGGTACAAACAACGAATTTGGTTTTGACTATCTGCGTGACAACATGGCGCTGTCTGTTGATGAGCGCGCACAACGTGGATTAGCGTTTGCAGTTATCGATGAAGTGGATTCCATTTTAATAGATGAAGCCAGAACACCGTTAATTATTTCAGGGGCGGCACAAGACAGTTCTGAAATGTACAAAAAAATCAATTTATTAGTGCCTAAATTAACTGAACACAAAGAAAGTGAAGAAGAGGTTGTAGAGCAAGAAGGACATTTTATAATTGACCTTAAATCTCGCTCTATAGAATTAAATGAAGTCGGGCATGAGCTAGTAGAAGATATGCTAGTAGAAGCTGGCATGTTAGAAGAAGGCGACAGTCTTTATTCATCAAGTAACTTACTAATGCTTCATCATGTGCAATCTGCGTTACGTGCTCATAACTTATACCATTTAAATGTGGATTACATGCTGCAGAATGGTCAGGTAGTAATCGTAGACGAGCATACCGGGCGTCCAATGCCTGGTCGTCGCTGGGGTGAAGGTCTGCATCAAGCTGTTGAAGCAAAAGAAGGCATTAACATTCAAGCAGAAAGTCAGACATTAGCTTCAACAACCTTTCAAAATTATTTCCGCCTGTACGGCAAATTATCTGGTATGACAGGTACAGCTGACACAGAAGCGTTTGAGTTTCGTGACATTTACGGCTTAGATGTGGTGGTGATACCCACTAACAAAGAGGTGGCCCGAACTGATTTTAATGACTTAGTATTTTTAAGTGAAGTTGAAAAATTTCAAGCTGTAATTGAAGAGATTCAAGACGTTACATCTCAAGGTCGGCCTGTTCTTGTGGGAACAGCTAGCATCGAAAGCAGCGAATTAATTTCCAATGCATTAAAAGTAGCCAACATTAAACACAATGTATTAAATGCAAAAAAACACGAAAACGAAGCCCAAATTATCGCCGATGCAGGTCAATCTGGCGTAGTAACAATTGCTACCAACATGGCAGGTCGTGGTACGGATATAAAACTGGGTGGTAATTTAGAGCGTGAACTAGAAAATATTAATAACCCAAATGATGAAAAAATTGAAAAAGTCACTTCTGAATGGCAAGTTCGCCATACAGCTGTTGTAGACGCGGGAGGCCT
>JBLHVV010000103.1:0-11330 GCA_047628755.1 Crocinitomicaceae bacterium
AATAACCGTGGCGCGATGGTAGAGTGGTTATGCAGCGGACTGCAACTCCGTCTACGCCGGTTCGATTCCGGCTCGCGCCTCCACATAAACAAATTTATTTTGTTTTTGTGTGCTCAAAAGGCAATCGTTTTTCTTAATTGTGGGGCGGTGGTGAAATTGGTAGACACGCAAGATTTAAAATCTTGTTTCCTATGGAAGTGCCGGTTCGATTCCGGCTCGCCCCACCATCTTAAGAAGCCAGCAGTAATGCCGGTAACAAGCGAAATCAAGTTAGGGTTAATCAGAAATGATTAGCCTTTTTTTGTGTCTGTCATTTACTGATAATTTGCTGTGTTACTTAACTAACAAAATAAATCCGTTTTTAAAAATATCACTGGCTAAGTTGTTATGTTGATCGTGATTGATGATCCAGTTGTGCTTTTGATCTAGTACTTTTGTAATCGTGCCCGATTCAAATACCTTCTTTTCTTCTACTTCTTCATAGCTGATGACTTCCATTAGCGAGCTACTTTCACTTGCTCTTATTATTAATATATCAATTGGCGTTTTATTTATCCGAACAGTGGACCTTAATCCCTCGGTGAGTAATATTATTTTGTTAGTTGTATCAGTTGAATAATTTTTTATATATTTTGTATTCTGTGTCGTAAGTTTTAGCTGGTAGGCTTGAGGTGGCTTATCAATTTGCTTAATAACGGTTAACACTGTTTCTAGGTTTTCAGCTTCCGGGGATGCTAGTAAAGTTCTACCGGATATTTCATAGCCGCTGGTATCTTCAGCTAAGTGATCAAGTACGTTCTTTACTTGCTGAGGTGATTTGAAATGCAATTGAATTGCAGTGTGGGGCTTTTGATCAGAACAGCCCGCCCCTAGACTACCTAACAAGCAGGTCATTACTAATTTAATTATTATGGATTTTAATGTCGTGAAATTAAACCGCACTAGATAGATAAACGCTTGGTGTCAGTAAGATATTTCCCATGAGTCCACCATTTATTAAAGCGCTCCATGAAGTGTTTGACCTTAGAGCGATCAGAATAGCAAATTCTACTTTCGTTTCCTTTAAAGTCTAGCCAAGCATTGCTGTCGAAAACCCACTGGCAAGCCACTGGATCGCTAGAGACTTTTATTTCAATAAAAGAGGTTAGGCGGTCTGCCAACTTAAAAAGGGCTGTATCATTAAATTTAGGATGATAGTTGGTCACTAAAATATAACATTGAAAGTGCCTATTGGATCGTGCCATAAACTTTATGCGGTTAAGTAAATTTTCATTAGAGCAAAGTGGATGCTGAATATCATTTATACATAAAATAATTGAGCGATTTACCTGGGCAAGTGCTATGTCCAAATAGCCATCAGCTTGGATAATCGAGTTTCCATGATGAATGTCTTTATCCGACTTAGCATAATACTGGCTGTCGCCTGACTCATCATGACTGAATACTCTATGCACCATATCAATATGAGGGATGTTTGCATCTTCATAGGGGGTTGAGTAAGCATTAAAGCCATTGCTACGATAAAACTCATAAGCGTGGCATTGGGCACTGAGCTCGAGGCGTGTGTAGCGTTTTTGCGATGCGTGACGTTTTATGTGGTCAAGTATTTTATCGCCGACACCTTTACCACGAAAAGATTTAAGGACGGCCATTCTGCCAATTTTTTTATTTTCAACCAGCCTCGCACAGCCAACAGATTCGTCGTTAACAAAGGCGATAAAATGTTCGCTTTTAGCGTCATCGTTATCCCATTCAAGACGTTCGTCTACACCTTGTTCAATTATAAAGACTTGCTTTCTAATTTCTTTCAAAGAGACACGATCTTTATTCCAGCTGGCACTTCTTACCGTTATCTCGGTCATTGGCTTCCATTATATTGAGGTTGCTTAATCGAACTTGTTGGCTTAAATTATTCTGATAAATGTAGTTTTACTCAATATCATCAAAATACAAATAATTACTGTTAATTAAGCTTAGCAAAATATCTTGGTTTGGTTCTTTTGTAATTAGATCTATTAGGTCAGATACTTTGGTGTGGCGATTATTAGCTAGCTTTTCTATGAGCATTTTCGCAGAAATTTCGTTGTCATAGCAATATTCAATGCCATTGACAAAAAGGTGCAAGGTTTCATTGTCTAGAAAATAGGCCCATCGGGTGGTCTCATTTTGTGTAAGGCGGTGCTGATTCGTCATTAGTGGGGTGATTTCATCCCATTCTAGTGGCTCTTCTAATTCTTCATGTAGATCTTCATATTTGGTTTCTGTCATGGTTTCAGCTAACCAGCGGCGAGCCAGTGTTTCGTTTGAAAGCTTGGATTTAACAATATCTAGAACCCTTTGCATGCTTTCATCATCTATTAATGCAGGGGCTGTGCTAGCGTCAGCCTGCTTAGGATCTGAATATCTATCAAATTCTGATAGTGGGATAGAGGCTAAATCAGACATACCTTGAAGCACAGCGGCTTTGTTAGGGGCTCTAAAGCCAATGGAGAAAGTCATGCAGTCGTTTTCCGCAACGCCGTTATGTGAGTACATAGGAGGTATGTAGAGTAGGTCACCAGGATTGACGATCCATTCGTCAGTAATGTGCATTGTTTTAAGAATGCTCAGTTTTGAATCGCTCCTAAGTTCAGTATCTGGTGTGCATTTAGGCCCTAATTGCCATTTTCGTTGGCCTTCTGCTTGAAGCAGGAATACGTCGTACTGATCGTAATGTGGTCCAACACTGCCGCCTTTTGGAGCAAAGCTGACCATTATGTCATCAAGGCGCCAGCTGGGTAAGAAATTAAAGTTTTGAAGTATGTCGGCCATTTCAGGCACCCATTGGTCTATTGCTTGTACCAATAATGTCCAGTTGTTGTCTGGTAGGGTTTCAAAGCGCTCCTCATTGAAAGGGCCATTCTCAAGTTCCCATTTCGTGTTGGGACCGTCTTCAACGATAATTCTAGATTCAACGTCTTCTTCTAGCGCTAGACCGGCCACTTCATCGGGGTCTATTGGACTTTTAAAGTCTGGAAAAGCATTTCTAATCAAAAGTGGCTTTTTCTGCCAGTATTCTGTTAAAAAAGTTTCGATAGTCATGTTGCCGAATAGACTCATAATTAGTACTCAAAAAAAATCCCGCCGTAGCGGGATTAAATAACAATAAAATAAGATTAGATAGATTTCGCTTGTTCTACAGCATTGCCTATGTAACTGGCAGGTGTCATAGCAACGAGTGCATCTTTTTCAGCTTGTGGAAGCTCTAGGCTGCCAACAAACTCAATCATCATATCTTTAGTAATAGCTTTGCCACGAGTAAATGCTTTTAGTTTCTCGTATGGCTGTTCGATACCAAAGCGACGCATAACCGTTTGGATAGGCTCTGCAAGTACTTCGTAAGCATTTTCAAGGTCAGCAGCAATAGAAGCTTGGTTTACTTGAAGCTTGCTAATCCCCTTAAGAGACGACTGATATGCGATTAGACTGTAGCCAAGGCCAACACCCATGTTGCGTAAAACAGTTGAGTCAGTTAAATCACGCTGCCAGCGCGATATCGGCAGTTTTTGTGATAAGTGGTTCATTACTGCATTTGCAATACCCAGATTACCTTCAGAGTTTTCAAAGTCTATAGGGTTGACCTTGTGGGGCATTGTAGACGAGCCAACTTCTCCAGCAATGGTTCTTTGTTTGAAGTAGCCGTTAGAAATGTAAGCCCAGATGTCACGATCAAAGTCGATTAGAATAGTATTGAAGCGAGCTATAACGTCAAAAAGTTCAGCTATGTAATCGTGAGGTTCAATCTGAGTTGTGTAGGGGTTAAACGCAAGTCCAAGACCTTTTATAAATGTTTCAGCGTTTTCTGCCCAGTCTATTTTTGGGTATGCAGAAATGTGTGCATTGTAGTTACCCACAGCCCCGTTCATTTTGCCAAGTAACTCAACTTGCTTAAGTTGGCTTATTTGTCGGCGCATGCGAGCCGTTACGTTAGCAAATTCTTTTCCTAGTGTAGTAGGAGAGGCTGTTTGGCCGTGAGTCCTTGACAGCATAGGAACTTCAGCTTGATCACGAGCGATCTGCGCGATGGCTTCACTTACTTTTTCCATGTAAGGAATAACCACTTCGTCACGTCCAGCTTTTAGCATGAGAGCGTGAGATAAGTTGTTAATATCTTCCGAAGTACATGCGAAGTGAACAAATTCGGTTATAGCTGTGAGTTCTGCGTTCACCTCTATTTTTTCTTTAATGAAATACTCAACTGCTTTCACATCGTGGTTAGTGGTGCTTTCGATGTCTTTGATGCGTTGAGCATCAGCTTCACTGAAATTATCTACCACAGCGTTTAAGAAGCCATTGGCTTCATTGCTAAGGGTGGGCACCTCTGTAACCTGGTTATGTTCAGCCAGGCGCTGCAACCAGCGGATTTCTACTTGAACGCGGTACTTGATTAAACCGAATTCACTGAAAATACTTCTTAATTCAGATGTTTTACTACCATAGCGGCCATCGATCGGTGATACAGCGCTTAGTGCAGATAAATCCATGAGATTCCTCATTTCGGGTGTGCGGGATAAATTTCGCAGAATTATATAGCAAAGTTAAGGGTATATCAGGCATTACTTGTAAATAACCCTGTTTAGAATTCAGCTTTTAGCTATATACCCAGGGGATTTTCATGGCTAAAATGCCAGTTATATTGATTATTGTTAAATAGAGTTATTTTTATGTCTAATTATTTTCTGCAGGTTTGGAAGTCTATACGTTCAATCGGTTGGGTTTTATTGCTGAACGTGGCTTTGGTTACATTGGTATCATTAAGTTTTGCTAGTTACTTTCCTGACTCTGGATCTTTGCTAGACAGTGCTTACCAAATTGGCTTGCTCCCGGCTGTTTGGGGGCTTTATGCTATTTTAGCAATGATTGTATGTATGCCTATTTTAGCTATCCCTAGTTTGAGGATTCCTTTGATGCTGCTGTTGGCCACCATTGGAGGAACTTTAGCTGTAATCGTTTTTATAGATAATTATATTTATGGTATTTTTAACTTTCACATAAATTGGTTTTTTATAACGGCATTTTTACAAGATGAGGGTGGAGAGTTTTTCGACGTAGCACCTAAAACTTATTTTTTGTTCACGTTTGTTTCGATACTCGTAATGTTATATGAGTTATTTATTATCTGGTTAGTGGAGCGTAAATTACTTATTAGAACGCGTTTTAATTTTTTAGGTGTTATTTTATTCTTAGGTCTATTTTTAAATGTGATATTTATTAACGTTACTCATTCATGGGCTTATGCACAAAATCATATGGCCATTACATCGATTAGCGGCCATGTTCCTTTCTATTTCCCTATTCATTCTCGCTCTGTAAAAAAGAACGGGGCTTTAGCCTCATTAGCCGGGGATGCAGCCGGCAGTTCTATTGAAAACTCAACTATTAACTATCCACGAGCACCTATGCAGTGTGATGCAGAAAATGATCTGTCGTCGGAAAAACCCAATATAATTATGGTCGTATTAGAAAGCTGGCGAGGGGATACCCTTGATGCAGAGGTTGCTCCTAATACTTACGCCATCGCTCAGGAATCAAATTGGTTTAAAGATCATCATTCTAATGGCACGGTAACTACTCGGGGAATTTTTTCCTTAATGTACGGGATGGCACCCACCTATATGGACAATGTCGTTGCCCATAATGGTGCGGGCGGTCCTGTTTTGTTCAATGTTTTAAAGGATAAGGGCTATAGCTTTGGGATTTATCCTAGTGGTGACATTACTCGAATTAAATTAACAGATACAAGTTTTTTACCTGTTAAGGAGTTTGTTGAGCACGGGGAAGGTAGAGACACCATAGAAAAAGATTATGACGTGTTGAAAAAAATGATTGCTAAGCTAAATGAAGGAGACGATCCGGTTTTTGGTTTTATGTTTTTCAATTCAACCCATTATTTATATTACTACCCTGAAGAATTTGAAAAATTCAAACCTACTAAAAAACCCAGTCTTGTGGATTTTAAGAATGGCGAAGACCCAGCTCCATTTATAAACCGCTATAAAAACAGTATCTATTTTATAGACAGTTTAATAGGTGAATTAGTGAATGATCTGAAAGAAAGTGGCAAGTGGGATAATACAATATTTATTATTACATCAGATCATGCTGAGGAATTTGCAGATACACAGTCTTCTAGATTTGGTCATGGTAGTAATTACACTCGTTATCAAACTCATGTGCCTTTAGTTATACATTGGCCGAATAAACTTAAAAAAATCTATGAGCATAGAACTGCCAGTATCGACTTGTCGGCTACATTACTGCAAGACGCTCTTGGCTGTAGTAATCCTATTAGTGACTTCAGTAATGGCTTTAATTTATTCTCTGAGGAAAGTAACCCAGTGCAGATTATGGCCAGTTATTATAATTATGCTTTTGTAACCGAAGAGGGCAGCTTTATTCAAAACCCTATTGGTTTGCTTGTTAGTAAAGATAATGAAGATAAAGTGAGCGAAGATTTAAAGTTGAAGCCTAGTGAAGCAATTAATGCGTTACAGCAAATGCAGCATTTTTATAAGAAATAATACTAGGCATGCCCCGGTATAGGCTATGGCTTCACTTGGTGGTGTTGCTGGCCCGTTCGTTATATTAGACCTTTTAGTGCTTCTTGCGATGCTTGGTTTAATTTATTTCGACTTATAATGAACTGCCAGCGTCTGCCACCCATTTGCCTCCATAATATGGCTGATCTGACAGCACATAAGAGTAGAGCCCGGATTTTATGTGCCGTAGCAGGGTTTTGTAAATGTTGCGCGTTACCGGTTACATGAATTCTAAATTTAAATGTGCTTAATGTTTCTTGATATAAACCAGAAAGATTGGCTAATAAGTTTTCATGAGTACTGTGAAAATGTTCTAGCTGTCGTGTAGATTTGTCAATGCCCGAGCTGATTTTTTCCATCATTGCTGGGTTTTTTCGCGCCTTGGCTTCAAGGTGAAGTACTCCTAATGCGTAACGCATTATATCGGGTGACGACCCTGTTTTGTTTTTGCCATCAGTTAAAAAGCGTACCTCCTCAAAACCTAATTTTAAATTGAGTTTAGACCCTCCATATATATCATCTACTGAATCTGGGTTGGTAGAAAATAAACTCTCTATGCAGATTTTAAGTTCACTTTCTTTTACGTTGCCAGTTTTAGCCAGTTGCTCAACTAGATTTGTCGCTTGAAGCAAACCGGCTAGGGCGGTTGCTTGGTCAGAAATTTTGGCTTTACTCATTATTTAGCTCTTACAACTGGAGTATTAAATTTAGAGCTTAAAGTGGTTTTTTCAATAACACCTCCACCTAAGCAAACGCTGTCTTGGTAAAATACTACAGACTGCCCCGGAGTTACTGCTCGCTGTGGTTCATCAAAGCTAACAAAATATTCGCCATCTTGAACCGTTACTGTGCATGCTTGGTCAGGCTGACGATAACGAATCTTTGCTGTGCATTTAAATTCGATTTCACTTGGCTCGCCATTTACCCAAAAGATTTGGTTGCTGGTTAGACTTTCACTAAAGAGAAGTGGGTGGTCTTTCCCTTGGCCTACAATTAAGTTGTTATTGTCTAAATCTTTTCTTACTACATACCAAGGCTGCTCACCATGATTTTTAGTACCGCCAATGCCTATACCTTGGCGTTGACCTAGCGTGTAGTACATAAGCCCTTCGTGCTTGCCAATTACTTCACCATCAAACGTTATAATATTACCTGGCTGTGCTGGTATGTATTGCTGTAAAAAATCTTTAAAGCGACGCTCACCTATAAAGCAAATACCTGTACTGTCTTTTTTCTTTGCTGTTGCAAGTTGCTGTTGTTCTGCAATTTTTCGTACTTCGGGTTTTTCGAGTTCTCCCACAGGGAAAAGTGTTTGTTTTATTTCTTCCCCACCAACTGCATGCAAGAAATAGCTTTGATCTTTGTTTGTATCAAGGCCGCGTAATAAAAGCGTGTGATCGCCTGTATCCTTTCTTCTCACATAGTGGCCTGTAGCTATGAAGTCTGCTCCCAATATTTTTGTGTAGTCTAAGAAAGCCTTAAATTTAATTTCACGATTGCAAAGTATGTCTGGGTTTGGTGTTCGACCTGCTTTGTATTCTTCTAAAAAGTGTTCGAATACATTATCCCAGTATTCAGCTGAAAAATTAGCTGTATGCAGTTTAATGCCAAGTTTATCGGATACAGCTTGTGCATCTTTTAAATCTTCAATTGCAGTGCAGTAGTCTGTGCCATCGTCTTCGTCCCAGTTTTTCATGAACAGACCTTCTACTTGATAGCCTTGCTCAATTAAAAGGAAGGCAGATACCGATGAATCTACGCCGCCAGACATTCCGACAATTACTTTTGTTTCTGATATTGTTTTAGTCATTAAGGTGCTCATAAATAATTTCTAGTGGGTATGATTTTCCATCTAGATAGTCTTCAGCGCACTTTATTACCAGTGGGCTGCGGGCTTTACCGCTCGATTTAAGTTGTTCTAGTGTTAGCCATTTTATTCCAATAATTCCATCGTCTAGTATTATTGATGGGTCATAGGATTCAGAATGTCCAATAAAGCAATGCCGGTGGTAAGCCACTCCATTTGCGGGAGCAGTGTACGAATAAAACCCGCAATACGACACGATTGAGCAGGTGTGCCCTGTTTCTTCTGTTACTTCTCTTTTGCAGGCTTCAATTAATGTCTCGCCTTCTTCAAGGTGTCCTGCAGGTTGATTATAAACTGTCTTACCCTGGTCAATCTCTTCAACAAAGAGCATTTTCCCATTTTCTTCGATGATTGTGGCCACAGTTGAATTTGGCTTGTATCTCATGATCTACCTGAATTTATTTGGGGGCGGCTGTTTAGAGCTTGTTTTTTGCCTGCCTATTTTTGGTGTTGTGTATTTTATCTAATTTAGTCTGCTTTGAATACGTTGGTTTTTTGTTACCTTCCACAATAACTTCTAATTCCTTGAATTCACCAGGTTTAATATCCGTTATGATCCATTCGCCTATTTTAGCTCGTATGAGTCTTAGTGTGGGATGATTAATTGCTGCAGTCATCCGTCTCACTTGGCGGTTTCGTCCTTCGTAGATGGTAATCTCTAACCAGCAAGTTGGAATATTGGCTCTTTCCCTTATAGGTGGTGATCGTTCCCATATGTCTGGCTCATTAATAATTTCGACTTTTGCCGGTTTTGTAAGCCCGTCACTTAAGTTAATTCCATTCCGTAGTTTTTGAATGGCCTCACTTTTAGGAATGCCTTCAACTTGGACCCAGTAGGTCTTTTCTGATTTGTGCTTTGGGTCAGCTATTCTATGCTGTAAGAGACCATCGTCGGTTAGGGCTAGCAATCCTTCCGAATCATAATCAAGTCGGCCAGCCGCGTAAACATTAGGAATACTTATGTATTCAGCTAAGTTTTTTTTGTCGCTACCTTCAGAGGTGAATTGCGAAAGTACTTTGAAGGGTTTGTTAAATAAAATGAGTTTAGCCATAAGTGTTTGTAATAAATTTACCAAAATAGGTGTTAAGTAGCTCAACACGGTGCGATTTGTAGAAAATCTACAAAAAAACATTATGATTATAACATTGCATGATATAATTGGCTCTATATAGGTGATATAGCGCCTAATAACAACATAAGAAGCCCAAAAGTCTTTTACCTATCAGGCTTTTAAAAGGTGGTAGAGCGGCCATAAGCTGCATTACTGACGTTCAAGCGACACAGCAAAATTACTAGGATTGGCAATGACCAGCAATACTCCAGATATTATTTACACATATACAGATGAAGCTCCAGCTTTAGCCACATATTCTTTGCTTCCGATTATCAAAGCATTCTCTAAACCAGCCAATATAACCATTGCTACCAAAGATATTTCATTAGCTGGCCGCATTCTTTCTAGTTTCCCTGAACATCTTAAGCCAGAGCAACAACAATCTGATGACTTAACTGAGCTTGGATTGTTAGCACTTAACCCTTCTGCAAATATTGTTAAATTGCCAAATATAAGTGCTTCCATTCCACAATTGCGCGCTGCTATATCTGAGTTGCAGTCACAGGGTTATGCTATTCCTGACTACCCAGTTAATCCTGAAAGCGATGATGAAATATCGATCCAGAACAAGTATTCAAAGATTTTAGGCAGTGCAGTTAACCCAGTATTACGTGAAGGTAATAGTGACCGTCGTGTTGCAAAAGCGGTCAAGGAGTATGCTAAAAAGAATCCTCATTCTATGGGTAAATGGGAATCAACCAGCAAGTCTCATGTGGCAAGCATGCCAGCGGGTGATTTTTACGGCAGCGAAAAATCCGTTGTTATGCCTAAAGTAGGTGACGTTAAAATTGTACTCGTCACTGATTCAGGGCAAACCATTACACTAAAAAACAAAGTATCACTGCAAGCTAACGAAATAATTGATGCTTCAGTTATGAGCGCATCTGCTCTCCGTGATTTTTTTGAAGCGCAAATGCAAGACGCTAAAGCAAATGACGTAATGTTATCACTGCATTTGAAAGCCACTATGATGAAAATAAGTGACCCCGTAATGTTTGGTCATGCTGTGACTGTTTATTATAAAGATGTGTTCGAGAAATATGCAGACCTCTTTGCTCAATTAGGCGTAAACGCTAATAATGGTCTTGGGGATGTTTATGAAAAAATAAAAACACTCTCTGCGGAACAGCAGGCCGAAATTGAAGCCGATATAATAGCTGTTTATGGTGTAAGACCTCTTCTAGCCATGGTTGACTCAGACAAAGGCATTACCAATTTGCATGTTCCAAGTGATGTGATTGTCGACGCTTCAATGCCTGCTGCTATTCGTGCCTCTGGAATGATGTGGGGCACCGATGGAAAGCTTCATGACACTAAGGCAATGATTCCAGATCGCTGTTACGCTGAGATTTTTCAAGAAACTATCGAGTTCTGTAAAAAGAATGGTGCATTTGATGTTACTACCATGGGTAATGTATCGAATGTTGGTCTTATGGCTCAAAAAGCTGAAGAGTACGGCTCTCATGATAAAACATTTATTATTGAAGAAGCTGGAACGGTGCAAGTGATATCAGAAGACGGTTCAGTGTTAATTGAACACGCAGTGGAAGTGACCGATATCTGGCGCATGTGTCAAACAAAAGACGCTCCCATCCAAGATTGGGTAAATTTGGCCGTTGGCCGAGCGAAAGCAACAGGGCAACCAGCTGTATTTTGGTTAGATTCTAACCGCGCTCATGATGCAAATTTGATTACAATCGTCGAAAGTTATCTTAAAGACTATGATCTCAGCGGTTTAGACATTTTAATTAAGACGCCTGTGGATGCTAT
>JBLHVV010000104.1:0-11293 GCA_047628755.1 Crocinitomicaceae bacterium
AATTTTACGTTCGAATAAGTTAACAGGACGACGGCCGATAGGTAATTTGTAACATTGATTGTTCAAATAGATTTTTAGTTTGAAATAACAAAACCAGAGCGTTTATTTTACATGTTCTTAGTAACGTCGTTGATCAAAACGCCTTTATAGCATAATTATTAAGGGGAAATTTAATGCCAGATAATTGCATTAATATAAAAGATTTCAAGCTCAGTCAATTAGCCAAAGTAGTAGTATTGAGTACAAGCATAGTATCACTTTCGGGCTGTTTTGGTGTCGATAGTGATAATGAAGCAATTGAAAGTGCCGGACCTAATACAGAAGTTCCTGCGCCGGTGGTAACACCACTACCTGAGCCTGATTTGGAAATTATAGATCTGTCGTTAGCAGACGTCACGGTTCGTGCCCGTCCGCACATTGATACATCACTTGGTTATAATGTCATTCTGTCAGACTTAAATTCTACTTTACGTGGCGTTAGTATCTCTTTTGACGGTGGTGATCCTTACGACGCTGACCAAATAAAGAAAGTACCGACCTTAGCTCAATTGGAATCGTTGGTAAATGACTATGGCATCAATACGGTGCACGTATACTTAGAAGGTGATGCGGAACAAAACCCAGACCCTGTCGGCATTAACGAAACGTTAGCGGATCAGTTGGTTGAATTAACTCGTGACGCAAAAATGTACCTAATTCTTACCATTGCCAACAATGGTGAGAATGGCGCGATTCATAGTCTTGATAAAACCCTAGATTTTTGGGCACTCTACGGTGCCAAATATAAAGATGAATCACATGTTATTTTTGAAGCTCACAACGAGCCAGTATCCTTAGTTAATACAAACTGGACCGCAGAAGATTGGGATAACCAAGCTCAAATGTATGAGACTATTCGGGGAGTGGCACCAGATACTTTAATATTACTGGGCTCTTTCATGTCTTTCTCTGGCGCTGCACCCGCAATGGCCGGTGCAGATGGCCTTAAAGCTTTATACCCTGATATATGGGATAACGCAGCTTTTGCCTTTCATTCTTATTGGAACCTACCTGATGTTGAAACAACCATTGATGCTTTCAAAGTCAGCACTGATTACCCCGCCCTTATAAACACAGAGTTCTGGCCTGGTGATACCAAAACAGGCTCTAACGAGGCTTTTGAAACTCATCATATCGGCTGGATGCAGTTTGAATGGTTAGGGGCGAACGACTTAGATCTAGGCAACATGAAAAACAGTTTAAATACCTTTGGTACGGTATGGCGTTCAGAAACAGCAGAAGGCACATGGCCCGCTAGTGGTGCGCCAAGCGTTCAAATTGGTGAAAGTATTGGTTTATATAGCCGAGCCGATGACGCATTTCTTAATTTAAACGACGATAACCAATTAATTGCTGGTGATAGCAGCTTTGACGGCGAAGGTAACGATACCTTTGTCGTGGTCGATGCAGGTAATGACGGTTTCATTGCCTTGCGCGGTGCTAACGGTAAATACCTGAGCGTCAGCGAATATGGTCTAGCGATGACCGCAACGGCCGAGTCCATTGGTGTTACCGAAAAACTTAAATGGCTTGAATTACCCAGTGGCGATGTCGCCTTACGTCCATGGGGCGGCTCGGGTCATTTAATAGGTACTATTCCGGCAGGAGAAGGTTTAGCCGAAGGCTTTACCGGTCCTGTAGGTGATGGCGCTTTACTTAATGGTGAAAATACTTACCTAGTAGTGACTAGTGCAGCGAGTGCTCCACTAGCACAGTTGGCAGCACCAAAAGCTCCTGAGCCAGGACCTTTCTTTGGGCAAGCAATGTCAGTACCCACCAGTGGAGGAAGTGATCACCCATTTAATGTCAATGCGCCCAATGCCCGTTTATGGCTTGCTGACTTTGACTTTGGTGGTGAAGCTGTTGCTTATCATGATAACGATGTTATTAACAAAGGTGATGCTTATCGTTTTGACGAGAGAGTCGATGTTGAGCCTTCGTCGGAAGACTACACATCAGTAGGGTTTTTCGACAATGAAGAGTGGATGGAGTACACCATCGATGTTGCCGCAGCAGGTAATTACATTGTCACTATACGTACGGCCTCAGGCGGAGGTGGCGGACATCTAAGTATCGAGTCTGACTGTGTTGATCTGACCGGCAGTATTGCTACTCCAAATACTGGTGGGTGGGATGCTTGGCAGGATATGACTGTAGACGTTACCTTAGACGCGGGCATACAGAAGCTTCGTTTAGTTAGTGGCGGTGGCATGAATGTAATGAACATGGATATCAATGCGGGTGGAAACGGAAGTGCAATACTTAGTGAAGGTTGTCAATGGGTGCCCGAAGTACCGGCAGACGTAAATGTTGAAGCGGAAAACTGGACTGCGGTAATAGAATTACCAGAAGGCGAAGTTGTTTTAGAAAATACTACTGATGCTAGTGGCAATCAAAATGTCAGTTATATCGACCCTGGCGATTGGATGGAATACAGTGTTGAGCTTCCTGAAAGCGCTTGTTATATAGCAAGCTACCGTGTGGCCAGTCAAGATGGCAGTGAAGGTTTTACCTTAAGCTTTGACGGTTTATTAGCTGATACGGTAACTGTTCCCTCTACTGGTGGTTGGCAGAACTGGGTAAGCCTTAACAGTGCATTGGAATTAAGTGCTGGTTTACAAACAATGCGTTTTGACGCGATAGGTGGCGAGCAAAATGTGAATTGGTTTGAGTTTAATCAGGCTGAAGCGAGTGCCTGTGCAGATGAGAGTACCATTACCTATGGAGAAAACTTGATTACTAATAATACCTTTGCAGATGCAACAGGCTGGACTGTTGTTAGTCAGTATGGTGCGGATGCAGATGGTAATGGTGTGGTAACTATTGCCGGTGGTGTTGCTACTTTTAGTGAGACTGTAGCAGAATCATATAGCAAGCATATGGGGATGTATACCGCTGTTAATTTGCAAGTGGGTACGTATCAGTTTGATATGGATATGACCTATTCCGACATCGATGAGTTGTGGGGCGAAGTCTATATCGGGGCATTAGAACCCCTTGCCAATAGTGAATATTTTGGTGACCAAAAAGTACTCATTGCTTATAACTCGTGGGATTGTTCTGATGCGGTTACTTATTCAGGTGCAGCGACAGAGTCTGGTTGTGACGTTAATACTAATCCAGGTCGATTCAAAATAACCGAAGCGGGCACCTATTATTTACTCTTTAGATCAGGTGCTAAAACCTATGGTAGCAGCGGTGTAGTACTTGATAACTGGTCGTTAAGAGAGCTAAATCCAGAACCAACACCTGAGCCTGAACCAACGCCTGCAAATTTCGTCACTAATGGTACCTTTGACAATGACACCGGTTGGACCGTTGTCAGCCAGTTCGGTGATGATGTTGAAGGTAATGGCGTAGTAACTGTTGAAGATGGCGTGGCTACGTTTAGTGAGACGGTAGCCGGATCATGGACCAAACATATGGGTATTTATACGCAAGTCACTTTGCCCGTAGGCACTTACCAGTTTGATATGAATATGACCTATACCGACATCAATGAGCTGTGGGGCGAGGTATATATTGGCTCAACACAGCCTGAAGCCAATGCTGAATATAATGGTGACCAAAAAGTGCTTGTTGCTTACAACTCGTGGGATTGTTCTGATGCGGTTGCCTATTCAGGTGCTGCAACTGCGTCTGGCTGTGATGGCAATGTAAATCCTGGGCAGTTCGAAATAACTGAAGCCGGTACCTATTACTTATTATTCAGGTCTGGGCAAAACACCTATGGCACAACGGGTGTAGTGCTTGATAACTGGACTTTGACATCAGTAGAGTAATTGTGAGGTAAGCAGGTTTTATCCTAAGTCGCTGGATTTTATTATTCAGCGTCTTATTCGACTCAAATCTAAAAATAAAATAACAGAGATTTACTAATGAATAAAAAAAAGTTTATAACACCCGTGTTGGTAGCGCAATTAATTGCATGCTCAACAGCAACTCTTCAAGCTGCGCCGTTAATTGAGCACAAAGTGGCTATTTACACCACGGCTAAAGATACCGATATGCGTTTAACATTAACACAAAAGGTTACACTGAAACCAAGTGTACAACCAACAGAAGGGGAAATATCGATTTTTGTAAACCCCAACAAGCGTTTCCAAAAAATATTGGGTATTGGTGGTGCCATTACTGATGCCAGTGCTGAAGTGTTTGCCAAGCTGCCAACAGATAAACAAAATGAAATGCTAAAAGCGTATTATGACCAAGACGAAGGTATTGGTTATTCTTTAGCTCGAACCACTATACATAGCTCTGACTTTGGTAGCGGTAGTCATACTTACATTGAAGAAGGTGATAAAGCATTATCTACCTTTAGCGTTGATCATGACCGTGAGTTTCGTATCCCTCTGATTAAGAGAGCGATAAAAACTGCAGGTGGTGAGTTAACACTTTACGCAAGCCCTTGGAGTGCACCTGCTTTCATGAAAAGCAATAATAATATGTTGCAAGGAGGTAAATTACTGCCTGAGTATTACGAGACTTGGGCGACCTATTTCACTAAGTTTATTAAAGCTTATGAAGCTGAAGGAATGCCAATTTGGGGCGTTACTATTCAGAATGAACCTATGGCGGTTCAGCGCTGGGAATCAATGATTTACACCGCCGAAGAAGAACGTGATTTTTTGAAAAACCATTTAGGTCCTATTATGGAAAAAGAAGGGTATGGGGACAAAAACATTGTCGTTTGGGATCATAACAGAGACTTGATCGTCAATCGTGCCAATACTATTTTTGATGACCCTGAAGCGGCTAAATATGCATGGGGTATTGGTTTTCACTGGTATGAAACATGGGCGGGTGGCGAAACGATGCATGATAATCTTGCTTTGGTGAATGAATCTTACCCTGATATGAAGTTAATGTTCACTGAAGGAACTAATGAAGGGTTTAGAGCCGATAGGTATCAGTATTGGCCAAATGCAGAACGCTATGGTAATTCAATGATTAAAGATTTTAACCGAGGCACTGTTGGTTGGACTGATTGGAATATATTGCTAGATCAAAATGGTGGACCGAATCATGTGAGTAATTTTTGTTTTTCTCCTATTCACGCTGATACACGCACTGGAGAGTTAATCTATACGCCAACGTATTATTATATCGGACATTTTTCTAAGTTTGTCAGACCTAATGCCCAACGGGTTAGTACTAGTAGCAGTCGCAGTGTTTTGTTGGCGACATCGTTTGTTAATGAAGATAACAAGATGGCAACTATTGTAATGAATCAAACAGACGAAAAAATTGAATACAATTTTATTGTTGACGGTCAACAATCAATTTTGTCTATTCCTGCGCGAGCTATGCAAACCTTAGTTTATTGATTTTAATATTATCCTACATGGAAGTAGGATGAACCACTTTACTTCCTATTGGCTCGCAATGGGCCAAAATGGAAGTGTAAGCCATTAAAGTGAGGTATTAAAAAACTCACTATTGATATGTAAAAATACAACTAAAGACAACACTTCTCACCCAAAAACATGACCTAATAATAAAATAATTCCACTTAGTTGATAGACTTATACCAATGGCAATAAATATGTAATACCAATCAAACTAATTAAGTGATCTTTATAAATGGTCTAAATCTCCAATAATATCGTTGCTTTTAATTACAATAGCCAGGTATTGCTCAATCAAGCGTTTTGTTGTTGAAAATTTATCCTCATTGATATTTGATCACTCACTTATTGCCATTGAATTACTGCCGTTTTTAACGACATGAAACAAATTATTTAGAAATCGACGATTGGCGAAATTGAGAAGGAGTAACACTTTCAAACTTTTTAAAGAAAGTGTAAAAAACTGACTTACTGTTAAAACCTACCGCTAAATATATATCGGTGATTGTGGTGTTTTTGTGCTCAGGATCCACAAGCATTCTCTTTGCTTCTTCAATACGGTACTTATTGATAAACTCATAGAAATTAATACCAAAGTGGCGATTGATTAACATTGAAAGATCACGCGGTATAAGAGACAAAGACTCAGCTAATTTATCCAAAGTAATATCAGGATCCATATAAGCTTTGCTCTTGCGCATCGATGTGTCTACTACAACGGCCATGTTAGGGTTAACAAACTGATCATCTATTTTCTTTTTAGCCGGCTTTTCGTCAGTTACTTGTTCGAATATCAAAAAATACCGAATAGCGGTAAATACTAATAAATTTACTAAGATAAATGATACGTAATTCCCGGTAAGCCCAAGATAACTAAAAGTTCCCGCTTCAATAGGGGAAAACAAGCTGACTACTTTAGTACTAACTAATACCGTTTCCAATATCATCACTATCATAAAGCCAATGACAAGCCCACTCAGCCAATTTATATGCACTTTCTCAATATTCGATTGAGTATCCCGCAATCTGTTTTTATATTTACTGATTAAAATAAAGCAGGCGATAGTGTAAAAGACCCGCATTACCTTACTGAAAAGTTCCATGCTGACATAGCCAGAACTATAAACAAAAGATTCACTGAGTATCATCTGAAGACGCAGGTCATAACTATAGCTATAGAACATTGTCGACATAAAAACGACAAAGATAGCCAGTGGCAACAGATGCAGAATATCTATTTTTTTAAGCGAAAAATCACGAAAAACTAAAGACTTTATACAGAGAAATAATAAAGGTCCGTCAATAAAATAGGCTAGCTCAGGCACAAAATATAAGTTAGGCCAAACCTCCCTCATTAGCAATTTAAACTCAGCACCCCACATCATTAATTCGTTTAGAGGGATTAATGCATGGGCAAATAGAAAAGCAGTAAGAAAAAAAGTACTTTTTATGCGATGGGCATTAGTAATGTAAAGTAGCGCACCAAAAAAAAGACACTGCATGGCTGTCATTAATAAAATAACGTCATGGGAATTAAATATGACAGTTTGAAATTCAAATGGTTTCATCGTTTTATTTACTGTGAATGTGATGTAATTTATATCAGGAGCATACCATGTGGGATGATTGTTGCAACGCAAATTTAAACTTTAATATAGGTATTCTTATATCTTATATGTTGATATATATATCGATATTTTTTATCTCGAATTAAATATAAACTTATTAATAAATAAAAATAAAAACATTCTTAATCCAAAGTAATAAATAGAGACACTCAAACTTTAAGGAGAAAATTTTTAACGGCTTTATTTACAACAATAGACTCGAAAGCCTTTAAAAATAGTAGGTTCTGCATCATTTTATTTAGTTGAACACTGAAACTGATTTTTTTTTAGTTCGAGTTGTGCAAACGAACGACACCAATAAAATCATCCTATAAAACCTAATTCTCAACGTCAGTGTTAATAAAAATATTCAAAGCACAATGTTTAATTATATCTGTTTGCCAACAGAATTTTACATACGCTCAGATGCCTTTGACGTTATTACTATAGCAAGGTGGTTTTATCATTTAATTCCCTCTGTTATGCCTATAAATTAGTCTAAATGAGAATCAAATGATTATTCAAAATTCAGCAACCAATATCAACTCCCAACATAAAAGCACTAATAGTAATCAATTTGCTTTAGTATCGTTAACGTCACTTTTTTTTATGTGGGGATTTATTACCTGTTTAAATGACATTTTAATTCCTCATCTAAGAGGGGTTTTTAATCTGTCCTATACCCAAGCTATGCTGATCCAGTCTTGTTTTTTTGGTGCGTACTTTTTGGTTTCTTTACCCGCAGGATTCATTGTTAAAAAATTGGGTTTTCAAAAAGGAATTGTTCTCGGTTTATTTATTGCTGCATTGGGTTGTTTAGCGTTCTATCCTGCGGCAATGTTATTAAGCTATCCGGTATTTTTATTCGCATTATTTATTTTAGCAAGTGGCATTACTATATTGCAGGTCTCTGCTAATCCTTTTGTCAGTTTACTCGGAAATCCTGCTACGGCTTCTTCGCGCTTAACCTTAACTCAAGCATTCAATTCATTAGGCACCACGGTTGCACCATTTTTTGGTTCATACCTAATATTAGACCACGTTGCAGAGGGAATGACGCAAGCAAGTAACTCAGCTGAAGCAGTGCAAATGCCTTATGTTTTATTAGCCGCAACACTATTGGTTTTAGCGGCTATATTTACTTGGTTAAAACTCCCAACAATTGAAACTAATGAGATTGAAGATGTTGATTTTTCAAAGTCATCAGGCAGTATATGGAATTATCGTCATTTAGTTTTAGGCGCGGTTGGTATATTTGTTTATGTTGGTGCTGAAGTGTCTATTGGTAGTTTTTTAGTTAGTTTTTTGAATGAACCTACCATAGCTAACTTAGCAGAAGCTGATGCGGCTAAGTATATTGCCTACTATTGGGGTGGCGCAATGGTGGGTCGATTTATTGGTGCTGCCGTTATGCAAAAAATACCCGCCGGTAAAGTCTTAGCGCTTAATGCAACTTTGGCAATGGTTTTAATTACCATTGCTATATTAAGCTCTGGCCAAATGGCAATGTGGTCAATTTTGTTAGTTGGATTATGCAACTCAATTATGTTCCCTGCTATTTTTTCTTTAGCATTATCTGGGTTGGGTAAATTCACCTCACAAGGTTCAGGAATTTTATGTTTAGCCATTGTAGGTGGTGCAATAATACCGCTTATGCAAGGCGGGGTTGCTGATTTTATCGGCATACAATATTCATTTATCTTACCCATTTTTTGTTACTTCTTTATCGTTTATTACGGTTTAAAGGGTAGTGTTTTTAACAAGAAAGAGGATTTGATTTAATATGGAATTTAAAAATAAAGTAATAAAAAACATTGTTGGTTTATTTTCTTTAGCCCTAATTTTAGTTGGCTGCAGTAATGAATCGTCTGAAAACAAAGCTGTAGCACTATTAATTAGTTCAGAAAATAATATCAATATTTGGCCAAAATTAAACATTGAAGTTAAAAAAAATACCGAATTAGAGGACAAAATTTCATATTTGCTTTCTCGTATGACCTTAGAGCAAAAAATAGCTCAAATGATCCAGCCAGAAATTCGTGATATTACCGTCGAAGATATGCGCAAGTATGGCTTTGGCTCTTATTTAAATGGTGGTGGCTCATTTCCCAATGGAAATAAACATTCAACCCCTGAGGATTGGATAAAACTTGCCGAAGACATGTATCAGGCTTCTATAGATGATTCGTTAGATGGATCGAATATTCCAACTATGTGGGGCACTGATGCGGTTCATGGGCATAACAATGTTATTGGTGCGACTTTATTTCCTCATAATATCGGTTTAGGTGCAGCGAATAATCCAAATTTAATTGAAAAAATTGCTGAAATAACGGCTAAAGAAGTCATGGTTACTGGTATTGATTGGGTATTTGCACCAACTGTCGCCGTTGTCAGAGATGATCGCTGGGGACGAACTTATGAAGGTTATTCTGAAGATCCAGAGATTGTCCGTTCATATTCAGCAGCCGTAGTAAAAGGTTTACAGGGCCACGCGGACAAAGATTTTTTAAGTGATAAACGCGTGATCAGTTCGATTAAGCACTTTATTGGTGACGGTGGTACTGAAGCAGGCGATGATCAAGGTAATAATTTATCTACTGAACAAACCTTATTTGACGTACACGGCCAAGGGTATGTTGGCGGATTAAGTGCAGGTGCTCAATCAGTCATGGCATCTTTTAACAGCTGGCATGGCAAAAAAAGTCACGGTAATAAATACCTGCTTACCGATGTACTAAAAGAGCGTATGGGCTTTGATGGTTTTGTTGTCGGTGACTGGAACGGCCATGGTCAAATTGTCGGCTGCACTAATGAAAGTTGCCCGCAAGCAATAAACGCAGGTTTAGATATTTTTATGGTACCAACAGATGTTTGGAAACCACTATTGCAAAATACCATAGCACAAGTACGCGCTGGTGATATTAGTCTAGCAAGAATTGATGATGCCGTTAGCCGTATTTTGCGGGTTAAATTGCGTGCGGGGATTTTTAATAAACCAAGTCCAGCTAACCGTAAGTTCTCAGGAAAAACAGTACTTGTTGGTAGTGAAAAGCATAGAGAAGTAGCCAGACAAGCAGTAAGAGAGTCTTTGGTGTTACTTAAAAATGATAAACAGTTACTACCTCTTTCACCTAAAATGAATATTTTACTCGCCGGTGACGCTGCAAATAACATAGGTAAGCAATCGGGCGGATGGACTATTACCTGGCAGGGCACAAACAACCAAAACAGTGATTTTGATGGTGGCAGCTCAATATATGACGGTTTTTTTGCACAAGTCAACGCGGCTGGAGGCCATATAGAATTCAGCGAAGAGGGTAGCTTCACCATTAAACCTGATGTGGCAGTAGTAGTATATGGAGAAGAACCGTATGCTGAAGGTCATGGCGATCGCGATAATTTATTGTATCAACAGGGTAGTCAATCTGATTTAGCTCTACTAAAAAAATTAAAAAAACAAGGCATACCTGTAGTATCAGTTTTTATAAGTGGACGGCCCCTTTGGGTAAACGCCGAGTTAAACGCCAGTAATGCTTTTGTTGCGGCTTGGTTACCAGGCTCAGAAGGAAAGGCAGTTGCTGATGTTCTATTAACCGATAAGAAAAATATAATTCAGAATGATTTTAGCGGCAAACTTTCTTTTTCTTGGCCTAAATTCCCAGAACAAGTAGTTAACCGTTTTGATGAAAATTATCAGCCGTTATTACCTTATGGCTATGGTTTGAAATACGGTGAAAACACTGAGTTATTAGACAATGTAGATGAAAATTATGAATTAACTCAAAATCAGGCAATATCAACTCAACTGTTCAACGGCAAAATTCAACCGCCATGGAAAATAATACTGACAGCTAATGAGCAAGAAGTAGCGATAAACTCAAGTAGTCAATCTTTACCTGGCATTCAGTATCGTACTATTGATAAAATCATCCAAGAAGATGCCTTTAAACTGACCTTTGATGGCTCAACTAATGCGGGTATTAAATTTATCAGTAGCAATGGCGTTAGCGAAGATATATCAGGCGAGCAAGAAAATAATTCAGCTTTGGTTATCATGTTAAAAAGAGATAATACAATACGAGAACCCATTATATTGTCAATGAACTGTAAAGGTTTAGTTGCTAAACCGAGCAGTTGTCATGTAGAAGTGGATATAACTAAAGCCTTGAATAAAATTTCTCAAAGCCAGTGGGTTGAGCTATCTGTCGATCTAAATTGTTTTGCTAAGCACGGCATTGAATTTGATAACATTGTCGTGCCATTTGAGCTACGAAGTCAAGGACCTCTAACGTTATC
>JBLHVV010000105.1:0-11273 GCA_047628755.1 Crocinitomicaceae bacterium
CTAAATAGATAACCAGTAGCTAACTTTTAATATAAGGAAGTGTATATAGGCGATTAACGAATATCTTCAGGCCTATCTATGTCTGCAATAACACCTTCATCTTGCAAAAATATCGGACTGAATCCATATTCTTTAATTAAAGATTGAGCACCTTTGTCGCCAGTTATTTGTAAAAGTGCTTGCCTATATTTTTTGTTGAATAAAACAGGGTGGCCAGATATCTTCTGTTCTATTGGCTTGTTAAGCAATAATACTGGGCGGAATATACCTGAGGTTGGATTTATATCTTTGTCTTTGTTTAGGTGCATATCTAAATCAGCTTTAAACGTTTCGATTATAGTGTCGTAAGATGACGACAGGATATACGGCATATCTGCCAAGCAAATTATGTAGTGGCTTCCATCATTACAGGCTCGAACACCAGCAATAATGCTGCTGCTTAAGCCTTGTTTGTAATCAGAATTATCAATTGTTTTTATATTATGAAATGCAAGCTGTTGCTTTAGCATTGAATCTTCAGGGCGTACAACACAAATTACATTATCCACATGAGGTTCTATATTTAAAGCACTTACAATCCCCAAAGGCAAAGCTTGATCGCTGTCATTAAGGCTGATAGGCGTTAGTAGTTTGTCTCCACCGAAGCGACTCCCTAAGCCAGCAGCCAGTACTATGGCCGATACGGTTATGTGTTTTTCATTAATCATTAGAGGATACAGACTTCAGTGGCACTACTTTGATCAGCTTTTTTTTCTAATGCTTTACTAGGCTGTATTCCATTTTTTATAGCGGTAATTTCAGCCAATATTGAAAGGGCGATTTCGGCAGGGGTTTTACTGCCAATATTTAACCCTACAGGACCATGAAGTTGCGACACTTGGGCTTCAGAAAACTCAAAATGCTCAACTAAACGTTCACGCCGTTGCTGGTTGTTTAGCTTTGAGCCTAAAGCACCTACATAAAATGCTTCGCTGTTAAGCGCTGCTAGCAATGCCATGTCGTCTACCTTAGGGTCATGAGATACAGCAACAATAGCCGTACGATTATCAATTTCTAGCTCGTTGATAATGTCATCAGGAAAACCATCAAGTAATGGAATATTTTTTAATGGCCAATTTTTCCTGTAATCAGGCCTTGGGTCACTTATTAAAATTTCGTAACCTAAGCCTTCAGCTATTTCAGCTAAAAAGCGTCCTGTTTCACCAGCACCAATAATTATTAAGCGCCAAGTGGGTCCAAACACATTATGCCAAGTACTTTCTGTTAGCAAAGGGCTCTGCTGATTCCAAGGTTTTATCGAAACAGAGTGTTTAGTTAAATGAGTAGATCGCAAAACAGCCTTTCTGTTTTCTATATTCTCTATTAGCTGTTTAACTTCGTCTATATAGTTTAAAGGTTCAGCAATTAACTGTAATGCGCCACCGCAGGGCAATCCAAAATGATGACGCTCCGCTTCAGTTTCCCCATAAATTAATAACTGGGGATGTTTCACTGGATTAGAGGCCAGTTGTTCTATTAAATCCTCTTCAACACAGCCGCCACTAACACTACCAAAGAATAGTCCGCTAGAGCTTATAGCCAGTAACGAACCCACTGGTCTAGGTGAGGTTCCCCATGTTTTTACAACGGCTACTAATGTTATTTTTTCACCCTTTTTTAAACAGGTTAAGCAACCACTTAATACATCTAACTGAGAATCTTGCATTTTGTTTACTACAAATTAGGGCCCACGTTATAAGCTATTTAAATAACGTAGGCTAATGACTGTATTTACAACGACTATGACAATTTGAGCGGTAGGCTCCTTAGACGCTTGCCAGTTGCCGCATATATTGCATTGGCAACAGCAGCAGCTACTGGGGGTAAACCAGGTTCGCCAACACCAGTAGGGGCTTCATCGCTTTCAACAATAATCACTTCAATATCTGGTGTTTCATTCATACGCAAAGCAGGATAATCATGAAAGTTACTTTGCTGAACCACGCCATCTTTTAGTGTGATCTCACCATAAAGCGCAGCGGTTAAACCATAAATAATACCACTTTCCATTTGTGCTTGAACAATGCCAGGGTTTATAGCCAAACCACAATCAACCACACAAACAACTTTATGAATTTTCAATTTATTATTTTCAACTGAGACTTCAGCTACTTGTGATACATGGGAATTAAAAGATGAATGAGCAGCAACACCGTGGAAATGACCTTTAGGCAAAGGTTTATTCCAACCTGCTTTTTCGGCTGCTATTGTTAAAGTGTTAGCCAGTTTAGGATTCTTGGTTAAATGCTTAAGACGGTATTCAACGGCATCTTGTTTTTGTAACACGGCAATTTCGTCCATCATGCTTTCTTTAAAGAAACCACTAAAAGAATGTCCAACAGCTCGCCAGTAGCCAAGGGGTAAGCCGGGGTCTGCGGTTACATGATCAGATGATTTATGTGGCGCATCGTAATCTTCAGATAAGCCTTCAACACTTGTATGGTCCACGGTAAGGCTATCAAAAATTCCATATCCACGTTTACTTAACCAGTCAACCATTCCGTTTGGTAAGAAGCTAGGCAATATAGCGTCAATCATCGAATCTAATGTATAAGGCATTATTTGTGGGCCAGAACGTTTTACCGTCCAGGTATCAATTAGACCTTGTTGGTTTAATCCAATTTTAAATCGTGCTAAAGATGCCGGGCGATATAGTCCATGCTTCATATCGTCTTCGCGGCTCCAAACCAGTTGAACCGGTAGTCCAGATGCTTTAGCAATGGCAGCCGCCTCAGCAATAAAATCAGTACCGCTTCTGCGACCAAAACCACCGCCTAAAAAAGTACTGTTCACTGTGACGTTGTCAGGTGAAATATCGGTATAATATGCGGCCGTTAGTTTTGCCACTGTGGGAGCTTGACTGCCAACCCAGAGCTCCATTTTATCGCCGTCGATTTTAGCGGTGCAATTCATCGGTTCCATAGTTGAGTGAGCAAGGTACGGCGCCCAATATTCACCAGTAACGATGGAGTCGCTGTTTTTTAATCCGTCTATGCCATCCCCTTCTTCAGACGAGTTAGTTGAATCATCGCTGTTTAATGCAGTTGTAAACAGGCCTTTGCCGTTATCACTGGCAGTGGAGTCTGAAGAGAACTTAGAGAGTGTCTCTGGAAAATCCCATTCAATTTTTAAGGCGGTTAGGGCATTTTTAGCTTGATAATAATGATCGGCCACAACGGCGACACCATTGTGAATTTTAACAACGGCTTTAACTCCAGGCATGGTTTCCGCTTGTGTTGAATCAAAAGATTTTACTGTGCCGCCAAATACGGGGGTGCGTTTTAAAGCGGTGCGATACAATCCCTCAAAGTCCACATCGATACCAAATTTAGCGGTACCTGTACTTTTTGATACACCATCTAACCTAGGAGCCATTTTACCCATATATTTAAACTGGCTTTTATCTTTCAGTAGTGCATTTTCAGGAAAGTCCATCGTGCTTGCAAAGTCAGCAAAGTCGCCATACGGCAATGCTTTCCCATTCACTACAATTTTTCCATTGTCGGTAGTAATAGACGCTAAATCCAATTTAAGTTGTTGCGATGCGGCTTGGCGTAATACTAGGCGTGTATTGGCTGCCAGTTGGCGTAACGGCAAGAAGTGCGCGCGAACACTGGTACTGCCCCCAGTGATCTGCATTCCATATTCAGGATTATTATAATCGTCATGGGCTGCAGCGTGAATAATATTTATAGATTTAGGGTCTATATCTAACTCTTCAGCAACAATTGTTGTTAAGCCAGTATATATACCTTGTCCCATTTCACTTCGTGGAACATAGAAGTTAACTTGGTTATCACTAGAAATTTGCAACAAAGCATTCGGCTGAAGTGCGCCTTCTGAACTGTTTGGAAGATGAGCATTTGCACATGCAGTTAAAGGTAAGCCAACAATTAAGCCGCCACCAGCAAGTGACAAGTTTTTAAGGAAGCTACGACGAGAAGAGCTAACATCTGAACCATAAGTTTTAAGGTTTTCAAATTCATTTTTTTCTATAGTCGGAGTTGTCATGATTATACCTCCTGATCTGTAGTTGTTTTAGGATTAAAATATCCAACGGTTTGTAATGTCCCATTACCTGTACGTAATTCTTTGGCCGCAGATTTAATGGCTTTTTTAATATCTGGATAGGTTCCGCAGCGACAAATATTTCCACTCATGGCTTCCTCTATTTGTTCATCACTAGGGTTATTGTTTTTCGCTAATAAAGCGGTGGCACTCACGAGCTGGCCACTTTGACAATAACCACATTGAGCCACACTTGAGTCCACCCAAGCTTGTTGTAATGTAGACATCATTTCAGGATTACCAATACCTTCAATAGTCGTTATCTTACGACCTTCAACTGCAGATAACGGTAAAATACAAGTTCGTGTAGATTCTCCATTTATTAGCATGCTGCACGATCCACATAAACCCATGCCACAACCAAATTTAGAACCTTTAAGATTTAAATGGTCGCGAACAGTCCATAAGAGTGGGGTGTCAGGTGCAGCGTCTACCTGTACAGTTTTTCCGTTCAATTCAAAGCTAATCATGTTTGCTCCAGTTCTCTCTTTAATTAGAGATGTTATTGGCATTTAATAAAATTTTTTATAAAGTTTGTAATAAAGTCTCTGCTAAATTTAATCTTTAGGAAAATATCAATTTTCGACTCCTACAACTGACCCAGATGACTTGGACTTTTATTTAGTAAATTCTTTCATGGGAATTCTTAGTTCATTTACTAAAAAGTCTTCCCACCAAGCATAATTGGAATAGCTTGATTGTTTAATTACTACTTCGCCAATAAGAGGTGTCATCAATTGTACATTATGTTGTTGTGCTAATTCTTTAATTTGTACAAAAGGGTCAAACCAAGCATGCGTAGACAAATCAAAAGTACCGTTGTGTACCGGCACTAGTATGTTACCTTTTACGTCTTTAAAAGCTTGTATTGTATCTTCTGGCATTAAGTGAATATTGCGCCAAAGTTGGTTGTATGCCCCACATTCCATAAAGGCGTAGTCAAATGGTCCATATTTATCGCCAATTTCTTTAAAGCCATCAAAGTAACCAGTATCACCGCTGTAGTAAATTGAATGGTCTTTATTTCGAATTATCCACGAAGCCCAAAGCGATTCATCTCGATCTAATACGCCGCGCCCAGAAAAATGCTGTGCAGGAGTGGCAATTATCTCTACCGTGTCTATCTTAATAGAGTCCCACCAGTCAAACTCTGTTATTTTTTCTTTTGCAACGCCCCAGTCTAATAAGGTTTGACCATTTCCTAGAGGTACTAAAAAATGATTAACTTTGTCTTTTAATTTTTGAATACTGCCATAATCTAGATGGTCGTAATGATTATGAGAAATTATCACAGCTTCAATTTCGGGTAGCTCATCTACGTTCAAGGGCACAGCATGAAAACGTTTAGGGCCTGCCCATTGCACGGGAGATGTACGCTCACTAAATACAGGGTCGGTTAGCCAAATTTTTCCATTCATTTGAATCATTAGAGATGAATGCCCCAGTCGGGAAAACAGCAAGCTATTCTTATCCGTTAGATCAAATGCATTTTTAGCAATGGGTTTAATAGGAATAGGGCGAAGTGGAGTAGCCTGATCGCTTTTATTAAACAAGAAGTCTTTAGTGGCGGCCCACATTTTACCAAAACTTTGAACTGTGTCTTTATTTGTGTTTATAAACTTACCATCATAATATTGTGGAGAGGTTACAATTTTGGTTATTTGATCGTCATCTAAAATAGGAGTGTTAGAGCAGCTAGAGAGTAACATCATAAATGCAAGAACTGATGCGACAATAATGAGATTTTGCAATTGGTATTCCTTTTAGTAAGACATATTATTTTTATTTAATTTTCACTGAATCTTTTGATGGTGCCACTTGTGCCCAGCATGACTCGAACAAGCTAAGCCGAATACTATCTTGTTGCCATAATGAACTATTTTCCAATAAAAAATTGCAGGTAGTAAACACATGGCTAGTAACTAGTCCTAGTAATAAATCAGCTGGTAGCTTGTTAAACACGTCTATCTTCTGCCCCATTTCAAATAATACCTTCCATTCAGAAAATGCATCCTCAACGCGCTCTCTCGTTTTGCCATTTATGTGTGCTGAATCACTAAATTGAACTAAAAACTTGAATTTACTAGGGTTTAGTAACATCCAGCTGATCATCGAAAACCATACATTACTGAAGGTTTCTCGAATAAATTTCTTACTCATACTTTTTGAGTCGGAGATTACCTTACTATTTATGGAAATAAACAATTCAGATTGAAGATCCAGTTTTATCTCTAAGTACAATGTGCTTATCAGCTCTTCTTTTGTTTTGAAGTGGTGAAATAAGGTACCAGTAGCGACATTTGCCGCTTTAGAAATATTTGAAGTAGGTGTCTTTTCAAATCCCTGCTCAATGAATAGATTCAGTGCCGCTTCTAAAATGTGATCTCGTTTGTTAGATGCTGCCCTTCGTATGCTCATAAACCCGTAATTCTACCTGTTAATGATACGTTCAAAATGTAAAAATGGATTGCTAACCGACTGATCAGTCTATTTTGCTCTATGGCGTACAAAATGGCAAGTTCAACATTGATACTAACAATGACTTTTATTGCTTTGTTCATGCTTTTTATAAGGACTAATAAATACTATTTGAGTATAAATGCGGCTAATATAGCCGTAATTAATAAGTGTTTAAGGCAATACAATGGAAAAGCTATTATTACTAACCACAGGCGGCACCCTAGATAAAGTATACTTTGATGCCCTTAGTGAGTTTCAAGTGGGAGAGCCAGTAGCGCCAAATATATTAAAGGCCATGAATGTGAATTTTAAATGCGAGCATAAAGAAATTTGTCGCAAAGACAGTTTAGAATTAACAGGTCAAGATAGGCTGGTATTAAAGTCGCTTATTGATGCATCGGATGCCAAATACGTTTTAATTACACACGGCACCGACACCATGGTAGACAGCGCAAATTATATTGGTAAGCATTCAGACAAGGTCATAATTTTTACTGGCGCAATGCAACCAGCTGCATTCACCAGCACCGACGCTGTATTTAATATTGGCACTGCAGTAGGTGCATTCAATTTTGCTAGGCCTGGAAGTTATATAGCAATGAGCGGACAGGTTTACCCTGCAACAAATGTATATAAAAACTATGAAACAAAGCGTTTTGAAGGCATGTGAAATTCAGTAATATATATCCTTTTAAAAATAATAGCGGTTATCAAATTAATGTTTATTGTATATATAGATGAATTAATTCTATTTTATGACATTTCTTCAAAAGCTTATGCTGCTTAATTTATAAATTTAATAGGCGTTATGCCTTCTAATCTATGCTGATAGTATTAGAGTATAAAAATCTATTTTCAGTCTTATCTTTAAGCAATTTCAATAAATTCAATAAGTTAGAATATTTAGAAAAATGTAACTGGCTTTTATCAGTTTGACATTTTATTAAGTGTGTATAGCATATTTTTTACTCTGGTAATCAGAGAGGAGAAGATGTTGTCCTGATGCATTGCATTACTGTGTCTGAGTTCTTTATTAAATAGTTAACCAATGTAAAAGGAATTGACTAATGGCTATCGGCGACGAACTATCCAGTATCGATTTTCAATCAATGATTGGGGGACCGCTTGATGCGGTTGTACGAGCACAAGCTCAGTCGGCACAAACATCAGTAGACTTTATCAAAGCGGTAGGATTTGATGAAGACAGCAATACTCCAACAATGGTGACCTTCAGTTATATGAAGCCTGTTGAAACCACAGACAGTGATGGAAACACAGTGGTTACTCCAACTAAGTATGATCTAACCGTCCCGATTTTGACGATGCTTCCTATCCCATTTATTAGGGTAGAAGAAACCACCATAGACTTTAACGCTAAAATTAATTCGGTCCAAGAATCTTCAACTACCTCATCCCATGATCTTAAAGTCGCACTCGATGTAAAACAAGGTTGGGGAACCGGTTCTGTTAAGTTAAGCGCAAGCTATGCTTATAAAAAGTCATCCTCAGCTTCTTCTAAAACTGAACGCACTTACAGTTTACAAATCCATGTTCGTGCCGTTCAAGATGAATTACCAGCAGGTACAGAAAAATTGCTGGGAATTCTTGAAAACGCAATAAAAGAAGTTCCTAACGCGGCCTAACCGCATTTTGCATTAAGCGGCCCCATGGGTCGCTTTTCTATTATTGTTAATATTATTATTGTAATAAACCTGTTCAATGGATTTGAGGAATAGAATTTTATGGCTGAGCTAAGCGAAGTTCTCGGGGCACTAATGATAGGCCTAGTACATGCTCGAAGGATGGCCGACGAAGAAACGGCTGCCGTTGCCGAGTACTATAAAGATCACCCATTATTAGAAGGCATGAGCTTACCCAGAGTAAGAGTTCCCGAACTGACTATCTCTATGCCCGTTACTATTGATTCTCATATCGAAGCCAGCGATGCCACTATTCATTCACCTACAAGTATTTTAAAAGCAGTGACATCACAGTTGTCTAGCAGCATTAAAAGTGAAAAAATAGAATCACGAAATATGATTGAGTTTAAAAAGACATTTAATATTGAAGCTAAAACAGCACTTGATAAATTATCAGAATTACAAGCAAAAAACCCTGGTCGGGTCAGTAAAGAAGCAGTGGTAAGGGCCGTTGACGATGCTCTTCAGGCATCTATAAAAAGCTCTAATTTGGGTTCAGATATATCTAACGATGAAAAAGGCCGCTTATCTCGTGCCATCCGTCACCAAGTCAGCTCTGTTGCACTTAAAAAATCCTCTGTACCGTTATCTTTTAAGGCCTCAGCTATTACCAGCGAAGTGAAAGAAAAATCCACTAAAGAGTCCAGTGTTCAATTAAGTATTACTTTACGGGAAGAAGGCTTGGAATGGTCCACCTCACAAGGTGAAAACGGAGGCATTCAAAGTCGCCTCCAGCCGGAGTAATAACTTATGCAGTCGATTATCAGAGAAAGGATTTTAGAGCAACTACTTAGTATTCCAAATTTAGTTGATCAATTCGCAACTCAAGAAAGTAGTTTTATGCAGAGTGTCGTCACTTGGTTGCGTGCTACCGAGCAAGCTCTTGAACCATTCAGACTCCCTTTGATATCTCGTTTAGCCACAGTTAGAGGTCAACTAATTTCAGTATCAGAAGGGCATTTAGAGGTTGCCACAATAAAAGTTTCACGAAAGCAAAAGCGCGGTGAAGCCATTAAATTACTTCAACAATCTGAAGAGGTTTTAAGGGAACATATTGCTAACATTGATCGGCAGTTCGATGAGTTCCGTGAAAAGCTGTCACAATTACTTGCAGTTGCATCCAGTCGAGAAGCTTTACCGGCAACTGAGCATATTACCACTGGGTATCTTGATAAGGTTTGGGGTATTGCAAGAAAAGTACCCGAGAATAGTACACTTGCATTATACCTTCAGGGTCGCCTCACCGAGACGGATCGCCGTTACCTGCTTGCCGATTTAATAGAGCATTTGTTAGCTGAAATGGTGATTATTCCTACTGAAATTCAATAACTATCATACCGATACTTAGCCATACACCAACGGTAAAATAACTGGTAAGCCACAAAACTTCTTGTTTCCATATGGCCCAGTCATTGGTTTGGACACGGCGCATAATAGCGTCGTGCATTCTATTTTGAATGCTCAAGTGGCTATGGTGATGTTCTTTTTCACTTGTTCTTGAAAGGTACATAGGAATATCTATCACTAGCATTATCCAAATACTGGCTAAGCAACTGATAAAACCAATAATCATAAGCAGGATGTAATCAGACGACAAGTAGATGAAACCTGCCACAAAACACGCAGCCGTTAAAATAAGCATTACCACCCATGCCATTTCTTCTAGACTATGCCAAAAGTGATTCAGCGTTAATGTGGCATGCCAGCAAAATAACTGTGCCATGACTATAGTGGGTACAATGGTGTATGCCACAAATGCAGCTAGCTGAGATTCAATCGCCATTGAAAGGCTATAAACGATAATTGCACATTGAATGCTAAAGCAAATCTCGGCAATTGTGGCTAAAGATCGACCCAGCGCCACAGACGATAAGGGCGTGTCGTGAAGACAGTAACGTTCTAAATCGATTCTTGGGTAAAACGATCTAAAAGCACAGACCAGAACATAAATTCCCGATAACGTTGCTTGAATATAGAATGTACTATGCTGGCTTTGGCTGGTAGTTATAATCCATACCCAAAGCCCCATATTGGCCAGTGCGATGGCACACAAAGTTTTCCACCATCGGTACGTTTTGTGAGATTCATCTTGAGTCTTATGGGTATAATCGAGTTTTGTGCTAGTAGCTGTATGCAATGAAGTCTCCTTAGTTTGACAGACAAAAAAACATTTTTGGGAAATTAGGCCTAGCTAAATTATAGTTGTAAACCCATTGAATTAGTCGGCGCAGGCAATAACTTAATATAATTGTCACATACTTGTGTATAGCCAGCCTTACGCTGTTGGACTTCATTAGGTATAATAGTTTTTTTATTGTATTTAGGCTTTAGTACCCGTTTATGGCAAATTCCGTAGAAGATTTAATGCAGCCCGTTTTAGACTATTTGTTATGCGTAACCCCAGATGAATGGGTGACAGCAGCGCTTCAGTACCCTGAAATTATACTTATAGACCATGCTGCTAACGAGCTAAAAGCGGCTCAGTCGGCCATGACCTTAATGGCACGAAATCCTCATAAGGTCGATGTGTTAAACAAAATGTCACGTTTAGCTCGAGAAGAGCTGGTGCATTTTGAACAAGTAATGAAAATACTAAAAAATCGAGAGATTAAATATTTATCATTAAAAGCCAGTCCTTATGCGGCAAAAATGGCTAAGTTCATTGGGAAAACTAACGATGATATTTTAAGAGATAACTTAATAATTGGAAGTATTATAGAAGCTCGCTCGTGCGAACGTTTTTTCAGATTGGCGCCATATTTAGATACTGAACTAGAAAAATTTTATATGTCTTTGTTAAAGTCAGAAGCAAGACACTTTACCGACTATTTAGACCTTGCTCAAAAGTATACTAAGGAACCCATATCGGAAAGGGTACAGTTTTTCTTAGAGCTAGAGCGCGACGCTATTTTACAGCCAGATAATTTAATGCGTTTACACAGTGGCATGCCTATGGAATATATGAAAACCTAGCTGCCTTACTTCATCTTACTTCGTCTAACTTCG
>JBLHVV010000106.1:0-11058 GCA_047628755.1 Crocinitomicaceae bacterium
GTGAATTCCAGTACTTAAGTTTGCATTTTTGTAGTCATCCTTATGGACACGATCTACGGCTAATGGGTCTTTACTTGCAAAGATAATTTCTAATCCAAATTCCATTGTTAGGAGATGATATTCTTCAGATTCACCGAAATATGAATCATTAACATATTGAACAGGAACATCTTTGTAGTAGCCGTAAGTATTGTTGATCTCTTTTACTATCACATCACAAATGAAACCTGATTGCTGCCATAATCCTGGACTTATATTTGCTCGCTCTAAAATTGACTCTGCTAATTCAGATGAAATACTATTTATTACATCTTTGGGCCAAGGTGTACCATGGTATCTTTCTTCCAGAATATGATGGAGCCCCTGTATATTATGACGAAAACCATGAATAAACCCTGACTGCTTTTTCTTGAAGTCTCGCTCTTGCATAATTGTTCCTGCAAAATAAAGATTAGGTATGTTAATAGACTCAAAGCTACTTTTTTGAGCAGGAAAACGATTATTAATTTTTAGATTTGGCATGCAGTTATCTGAAAATATTTTTGCATTAAACTTAAAACCAGTGCAAAGTATAACTCGATCAAACTCCATCTCTTCGATTTCATTAGCTGCATGAACATAGTGAAACTTTACATTTATTTTATCGCTATTTCTTTTTAAACCAATAATATCAGCATCTAAAATTACGTTTTGTAGTTTTAATTGATATGTATCGATAAAATTATTATTTACAGCTCGTAAATGTCCAACGAATTTACTTTTCCAAGATAAGGTTATAGGTGTTGGGCTACATACGTATATTCTAGATGCTGTAGATATCATACTATCTGCCGTTTCGAAAGCTGAATTACCTTTTCCGATTATTAAAACTCGTTGATCTTTGTACTCATTAGCGTCTAATGAAACATCAGCATACAACTCGGCATGCTCGATACCCTCAATTTCTGGTATATATGGCATGCTTACACCTGTTGCTACAACGAGCTGATTAGATTTAAACCTTAAACCCGATTCACATTCAATTTCAAATACATTGGGTTTTGATATAGTTTTAACATCCTCTCCATAAATAATATTTAATCGATTCTTTAATGCAAAGTCACATAAATATTCAACCATTTCATCAGCTGAGGGGAAAAAATCTGTACTATAATTCTTAAATAAAATGGACTCTTTATCTGATAATAATGAATTCCAATCCCATCTTAAGTTTCTTTCGGGGTCTTTATATCCAGTATATATTTTGTTTGCTGATATTAATTTTTTATGAATTGGGTATTCTTTGAAAAAAGATCCAGCAGAGTCACCTCGCTCAATAATCAAATAACTTCGTCCACTTTTTTTAAGAAAGTATCCTAGTTGTAAGCCAGCAGGTCCTCCACCAATGATAATATGGTCATAACTTATTGTCATATAAATCTCCTTTCTTTTTTTGCCTTAAAGACAATGCATAATCGTTTCTTTTTTATGTTTTTTAAGATATTCCATATATGGTGATCCGCCTGTTCCTAACTTTCCATCGTTATTAAATTTTTCCGCTGGTTTATGAATATAATCTATTGATATTTTCATATGCTCACCTCGAAATTCTGCTACCCTAGCAACACATTTATTATAAGCATCAGTAAGAGGTTTACTTCTTACAACTTTTATCCATTCTCTCAAAGAGTCCATGCGTTCTAATTCAGATACATATTCTTTATGTAGTCTTGGCATATATGCTCTTAGGGATCTCAAATAGTGACTTAGATAGTCTTGCTCATGTTTAATACCTAAAAAAGCATCTATTGCTGGCATGATTGCGCTCTGAGCCCCACTTCCACCAGGGTGAGTCTGAGGAGGTAAGCTCGTTCCTTCAAATACAACATTATCTAAACCCTTCATAAATGGTTGAACTCTTTGATAAAAAATATCTGGTTCACAATGTCTTCTAATAGATATAAGTACTTCTATCATTATTTTAATTAATTGGTTGAATAAATATAAATTAGATATTAATAAATCTATATTCCCTTGTTCTTTTGCACTGATCGATTCTGATATATATTTTGTAAGTAGTCTCGATTTAGCCTCTATATCCACATGGGTTGAAATAAACCATGACTCATCTAGACCACCATAAAATCCACATAATGGCACTATATTTCCCAGTTCAATGTCGCCACTCTGATCAAGTCTTCGCCAATTATTTAAACCGTGGGATGAATACGTTAGAACAGGTGACCTATTTAAGTATTTTGATAACTCTGACCAAGGCTTAGCTATGCTTTTAGGTATTGACTGTGCCGATCCATTTCTCCAGCTTTCGTGAATAGCTGCATGAGCAAGAACAGATAGAACTAGAAATGCACGTTCATAATAGCCCTTACTATCTTTTAAATTATTTATATTAATCACTTTAATTTTTTTAATTTTTTTTCTTGCGACTCCTGCTGATAACCAATAAGGCAATTCTGATACTGCAATATCCCAATCCAAGTAATCATGCCCTAGCTCTAGAATAGGATCATCCTCAGGTATAAACCCGTTTATTCCTGCATAACTCATAAATAGTTTTCCTATTTTAAAATTAAGGTATTAACTAAATTAAACTAATATAAAGGAATACAAATGGAACCTTCTCTTAACTCTATTTCTGCATCATCAAAAGAATATGATGTTCGTTTTTACTATGGATTTAGCAATAAACAATTTGCTGACCTCTACATTCCAAAAGGTGTAGGACCCTTTCCAGTTGTAATAGGAATTCATGGTGGATGGTGGAAGTCTGAATACGACCTTTCAACTCATTCACATCTTTGCAACTGGTTTAAAGATAATGGCATCGCTGCTTGGAACATAGAATACCGTAGAGTTAACAACAAACTACCGGCATGGCCCTATTGTGGAGAAGATGTTATGGCAGCGATTAATTATCTAAATCAAGTTAAAAAAGAATATAATTTAGACATAAATAACTGCTGCATAATTGGTTTCTCAGCTGGTGCACAACTGGCAGCTTGGGCTACACATAGATACTCAAGTAATAAAAATACTATTAAAAATGTAATAATAAAAAAAACTATCTCTCTTGCAGGAGCTGTAGACCTTGCTAAATGTGATGAATTGAAACTAGGAGATTTTGCCGTACGAAAATTTTTCGGCATTAATAAAAAACCATCTCTTAAACTATTAAAACAGGCATGCCCATCAAAGCTTGGTATGACATCTGTCCCTATTCATATTATCCATGGCCTTCTTGATACATCTATTCCAGCATGTGTCAGTGAAGAATATTTCAAAAAATTATTAAGTAATAACTCTTTATGCAAACTAGATATATTAACTAAAGCTACTCACTTTCAACTTATTGATCCAAATAGTCTGTATTGGCCTATAGTTTCCAATATAGTTTTTTCAACTTTTAATGTTACCCAAAAATAATTTATTATTATGATATTTATTATTTTACATTATCTAGGAATACTAGTTTTTTTGTACGCTACTCTAAAAATAAACTATGTCAAGATAAAAGTAATTGAACTTTACTGATCTTTTTTTCTATACAAGTCTATTGACGTTTTTATTTCTCAGTACTACTATCATTGACTCTAAAGTAATTTTAAAATTGATTACTTTATAAAAATTAATTTTTAAAAGGTGATTATTTTGAATATTAATGCCCTTTACAAAAGAAATAAAATAATTAACTCACTTGTATCAATTACTAGAACTGATCAATCGCTACTCACTCCTTTCTTATCTGAAAAAAAATATTCATTGAATAACATTATAAATTCAGAAATTTCAAACTTAATTAATAATATTGAACATTCAATTTCTAATAAAAATTATCAAGAAATAGTGCTTAAGAATAGTCCAAAAATATCTCATTATGATCACCATAATGGAGGATCCTTCTTAAGTTATGATTTCCATATAACAAGTAATGGTCCTAAGCTTATTGAAATAAATACAAATGCAGGTGGAGCTTTGTTATTTTCAGAATATCTAAAAATTAAATACAGAGAACTTAATGAAAAAGAATATTTTATTAAATTCTCAAAAATACAGAACTGTTTTATAGATATGTTAACGAATGAATTTAAACTTCAGTTCCCTAATAAAAAGTTAAAAACTGTAGCTATCGTAGATCTAAAGCCTTTACATCAACCTCTCCTACCGGAGTTAAACCTCTTTAGAAAATACTTAAGGTCAATTAATATCGAAGCTTTTATATTAGACCCAGAAGAATTAACATTACAGAATAACGAAATATATTATGATAATATTAAAATTGATTTAATCTATAATCGTCTTACAGATTTTTATTTTGAAGAACATTATTCACGTAAAATAAAGACGGCCTACCTTTTGGGCACTGTATCTGTCACACCTAATCCTAGATATCATGCTCTCTATGCATCCAAGTCGAATCTATCTATTTTTAGTAATAAAAATACAGCTTCTAACTTCCATTTCTCTGATAATAAAGTATCTGAATTTGTTAAAAAAATACCTTTCACTACATTAGTTACATCTGAAAACTCATCCGAACTTTGGTTTACTCGTAGGAATCTATTCTTTAAGCCTACATCAGGTTACGGTGGAAAGGCGGTATATAGAGGAAAAGGGATAACCAAAAAAGTTTGGAGGATGATTACACGTGGTAATTATGTTGCTCAAAAATACATTCCTGCTGAAATAAAAACCTATGGAAATAAAAGTTATAAGTCTGACCTAAGAGCTTATGTATATCTAGGTGAAATTCTATTTCTAGCTGCACGCTTATATAATGGTCAAACGACAAATTTCTCTTCTAAAGGAGGCGGCTTTGCTGAAGTTGTTTTCAATAATTCTCCTGTTAATTTCAATAAACCACTATTAAATAAAGAATCAATTAAGCCTAAACAAGTAATTAATTAGCATAGATACTATTTTAGTATCAATCTAAAAATATATTTTTAAAACACAACCAATCTAATTATTTTGGCTTGGTATTTACAATCAAAAATCTGTTAGTGTTATCTTAATTTACTTATTAATATTAATTTAATTATGAATCACTGAAAATTTGATATTACTATTAGTCTTAAAATTATAAGTTTATAATAAAATAAGAAAGGATATTTACAGAATATACAAATTTCAGTTGATTATTATACTAATAAGGAAAAAATAATGGAAAACATATGCATCGGAGAAGACAATAAAATTAGATGTAGATGGTGCAGTATATCATCTGATTTCCATATCTATCATGACAATGAATGGGGTTATCCTGTTAAAGATGATTTCACCTTATTCGAAAAAATATCCTTAGAGGGATTTCAATCAGGTTTAAGTTGGCGAACAATCCTGACAAAGCGTAATAATTTTAGAAAGGCATTTGAAAATTTTAACTTTTATAAAATTGTTGACTATAAACTGGAAGATATCGATGTATTAATTTCTAATAAAGACATAGTGCGACACAAAGGTAAGATAATGGCTGTAATAAATAATTCTCAATGCGCCATAGACTTAGTAAATGAATTTGGTTCTTTAGCATCATATTTTTGGAGTTTTGAACCATCAGAAAATATAAAAATAAAACCTCAAACGCAATCTACATCTATCGATTCTATCGCTTTATCTAAAGACCTTAAAATACGCGGTTGGAAGTTTGTTGGACCGACGACAATATATGCATTCATGCAAGCAATGGGACTTATAAACGATCATGCTGAAGGTTGTTTTATGCGTGAAACTATAACTAAAGAAAGATATAGTTTCATACGACCAGAAATAAAAAATAAAGCAATAATTTGATTGCCATTAAATTTTTTGATTAATTCATTCCCTAGTAAAACAATAATCCATTATTTCTAATAATTATTACTAAGTACCGATCAAAAACTCTAGCTCTTTTGACGTCATAGAGGGTGATATTTCTATCACCTCTGGCTTAACAACATCGTTAATTACAAAAGGATCTGAGTCGACTATTCTTTCGATTTCTTTTAAACTGTTTGCCCTCGCTATTATCGCACCACCTGAAGCCGGTTCAATACTTGCTACAATCAAAAATCGATCTTGCTCAATTCCAATTTTAATCCATTCTTTGTGTCCTGACATATACTCGGGAGCTAGACATTTATTTTTTGAAAACTTCAATAATATAATAAACATGACCTTCCTTATTCACTTGTCCTAAACTCATATAAATTGCATGTATTCTGTAAATAATTCAACGTAATAGCTTTTATTATTTACTAAAACCATACATAAACATAAGACAATAAATATTTATTATAATAAAAAAATTGGCTTGGTAATCCAATCGCTTCCGGTGCAGTCTTATTTACCTGTTTATTCAATTATGAAGATACCCTATGAATAATAAAAGCACCAAGATTGTCATGAATTACGATGCGCACCCAAAACATGTTTCAATCATGATATAAGAAACATGTATATCAAGAAACATTTTTTCTGCCTCGACTGTTTTAATTGAGCGTCGTACTTTAAGCCACTTTAGACGGTGGAACATCTGGCTTAGCATGACGTTCATGTAAAAACCGTAATACTTCAGAACGATAGCGATTATATTCAGCATCGTCAGCCAAATCTAAACGATTACGTGGGCGCTCTAAATTAATATCTAGAATTTCACCAATAGTAGCAGCAGGGCCGTTTGTCATCATAACAATACGATCCGAAAGTAATACCGCCTCATCCACATCATGGGTAATCATAATAACAGTATTTTTAAGATCTCTTTGAATTTCCATTAAACTGTCTTGCAAGTGTGCACGGGTTAACGCATCCAACGCACCAAATGGCTCATCCATCAACATTACAGTTGGCTCCATAGCAAGGGCTCGGGCAATGCCTACACGCTGTTTCATACCGCCTGAAATTTCATCAGGTTTTTTATGCAGTGCATGAGACATATGTACAAGCTCTAGATTGTATTCAATCCATTCCTTCATTTCGGCTTTTGACTTTTTACCTTTGAACACTTGCTTAACGGCCAACTCTACGTTTTGGTAAGATGTTAACCAAGGTAAAAGTGAATGGTTTTGAAATACTACGGCACGCTCTGGGCCCGGTTCATTGACTTCATGGCCATCTAAAATAACCCCACCTTTTGTGGCTTGATATAAACCTGCAATAATATTTAATACCGTGGATTTACCACAACCTGAATGGCCAATTAGCGAAACTATTTCGCCTTTATCAATTTTTAAACTGACATTTTCTAGCGCAGTAAAAGGACCTGAATCAGTATCAAATTGCATTGTCACATGGTCGATATTTAAATGTAAATTATTCATTGCTATGTCCTATTCTTTAATTCTATATAGTTCTTTTAAATAATTTCTAATGTTTTATTTAAATTAACGAGCGGCTGATTTATCCCAAGAAAACTTACGTTGCATCGTTAACATAATCCAATCTAATATAAATCCAATAATACCGATGGTTAATACCGCTACCATGATACGACCAAGTGAATTTGAACTCCCATTTTGAAACTCATCCCATACAAACTTACCTAAACCGGGGTTTTGAGCCAGCATTTCTGCCGCAATTAAAACCATCCAACCTACACCTAAAGACAAACGCATACCTGTAAAAATCATAGGGATAGAAGATGGAATCACAACTTTAGTAATATTTGTCATCCAGCTTAAACGCAATACTTTTGATACGTTAATAAGATCAGGACTAATACTAGACACGCCCACCGATGTGTTGAGTAATGTTGGCCACATGCAGCATAAAGTTACAGTAACAGCTGATGTGATAAATGATTTTTCAAACATTGGGTCGTCGCTTACATAAACAGCTGATACTACCATTGTGACTATTGGTAACCATGCTAATGGTGATACGGGTTTAAAAATCTGAATTATTGGGTTCATTGCGCTATGCAGTGTTCTACTAAGTCCAGTCATAATCCCTAACGGCACAGCAATTAATACCGCAACAAAAAATCCTGTAAATACAGTAAATAAACTTGTCCAAATTTGATCTATATAAGTTGTACGCCCTCTATATTCACGCCATTTAACTTTGGCATCTGGGTTAATTTCTAATTTTTTGTTATTTCTTATTTCTTGTCGTTCATAAAACGCCACTTCTTTTACTTTCTCATCTTTATATTCTTGCCACAAACCTTTAGCTTGTTCCATTACCTGCATTGGTCCAGGTACTTGTCCTAGTGATGTAACTACACTTTTAGCTGATGCATCCCATATGCCTAAAAATATAGCAAAGGCTAAAAATGGAACACCAATACTTCTTAGTAAAATATTAACTTGTTCGCGGCGATTTTCACCTTTGATGATTCGAACCCAAGGAGTAAATATCCCTATGCCTTCTAATTTCGAAACTACATTCATCATAATTTGTCACCCCTTTCGTACTTTGGCAAAACTTGTTTAAACGAAGCCATCAATAGATGACTTCGTTTACGTACTATGTTGATCAATTGTCTTTAGTTACTTGGATAAAGATTAAACTTTATCTTTTCCTTTTAGGCCAATATCAAACTTTTTTAGGTAATCATTTGGTTTTTTACCATCGTAAGAAATCTTATCAATGAAGTCTTTTTGCTCTGGCTTAAATCCATCTTCTTTAGCAAAGTTAGGGAACTCAGACGCTTTCATCTTACCCTCTGCAATCAATTCTTTAGCGGCTTCAGCGTAAATATCAGGACGGTATACTTTTTTAGCTATATCCATGTACCAAGCATCAGATTTTTGTTCTGAAATTTGTCCCCAGCGACGCATTTGAGTAAGGTACCAAATAGCATCAGAGTAGTAAGGGTACGTTGCGTTATAACGGAAGAATACATTGAAGTCAGGGATGTCACGCTTATCACCTTTCTCATATTCAAATGTACCCGTCATTGAATTCGCAATTACATCATAATCGGCACCAACATAGTTAGATTGAGAAAGAATTTTTACAGCCTCTGGACGGTTCGCATTGTTCTTTTCATCTAGCCATTTTGCAGCACGAATCATCGCTTTTACAACAGACTTGTGTGTTTCAGGATATTTATCAGCCCAACCTTTAGATACACCAAATACCTTTTCTGGGTTGTTTTTCCAAATTTCGTAATCGGTAATAACCGGAACACCAATACCTTTAAATACAGCTTGTTGGTTCCAAGGTTCACCTACACAGTAGCCGTCAATGGTGCCAGCTTCCATGGTAGATGGCATTTGAGGTGGTGGTGTAACAGACAGTAATGCGTCAGCAGAGAGTGTTCCGCTGCTATCGCCTTTATCTGGAGCATAAAACCCAGGGTTAATGCCGCCCGCTGCTAACCAATAACGTAGTTCGTAGTTATGTGTTGATACAGGAAAAACCATACCCATTTTAAATTGTTTGCCATCGTCTTTATATTGATCAATGACCGGTAATAAAGCACTTGCGTGAATCGGGTGTACTGGTTTACCACCTTCATGTGGGATGTGCTTTTTCATTTCTGCCCATACTTTATTTGAAACTGTAATGGCGTTGCCATTCAAATCCATAGAGAACGCAGTAATAATTTCGGCCTGAGTACCAATACCAATACTTGCACCTAATGGTTGACCAGCTAACATATGAGCCCCATCTAGTTCGCCAGTGATAACTCGGTCTAATAGTACTTTCCAGTTTGCTTGGGCTTCAATTTCAACAAATAAGCCTTCATCTTCAAAAAAACCTTTTTCTTTAGCAATGGCTAGTGGCGCCATATCCGTTAATTTAATAAAGCCAAATTTCAACTCATCTTTTTCTGGCTCGCCGGCCATGGCCATCGAGGTAAATAAACCTGCGGTTAAGCTGGCCCCAAAGGCTACGGTTTTCACCGTTTGCTTAATAGCTAATGAAAGTTTCATTGGTTTTCCTTTCGCTTGAGTTTAAAAATTTAAGTAATTTAAATGTTTGTAATTACACTTCTTATCTCAAGCTTTGTGCCAACAATCTAATTTAAGTGATATTTTTAGAAAATAATTATTTACGCCCCAAATTAACTCAGCGTGCTTCATCACAACTCAATAAAATGCCGTTCAATCACTCTAGAATCAAGTCTTGCACTACTTTGGACTCAAAATGCTTCATCCATGACACAACCTTTGTAAACTTAGTTAATCAGAAAAAAAACCTTAGTTCACAAAGTCACAGAGTATGGCGTTCTAAATTAAATAGTATCGCATCAATATGGGGCGATGAAATTCAACCTATGGGTTTATTTGAGTGCACAAGGTGCAAAAGAGAGAATGATTTATAAAGATGACTTTTTGTACTTCGAGTCTAAACACAAGATGGTAAATCTAAGAATGAATATTGATCTAGAATAAATAAGCTTCATTTAGGTTAAAATCTGCCTACATATAACAACTCGCTGGTCTGCATGACCATATGATAATAATTAACAACGGTGCTAAAGGGGTTAAATATGGTAGTCCTTGGACTGTGCATTGATCTAATGGTGTTTTAGGATATTCGCTCAATTTCTCGCCATGTAATAACTTGAGATAGTCCCTAGTTTAATCACATGACAAGTCTAAGATCGCATTTATAAACCGAGTTGCTTGCAAAATATCAGCTATATCCAACCTATTAATTCTATACAACCCTCCTAATTAAAAACATGGTTAAAAATAAACTGCAGAACTATCATTTTATTGGCAAAGGTCTGTGACTGAATTATCGAACATTGATCATGTTATTTTTATGGCTGTATCTAAACTAGCTGACAAAAGCGGTTTAAAAAGAAGTGGACTTACATACATTGTTGATATTTGAGGCTCAAAGCGTCTGTGATTTAGCCGCCAGCTGCTTTATAATTCAATACTAATTTATTGTGAGCCTACTGTTATGAACCCCAATTTGGCTAGATTACAACCTTATCCGTTTGAAAAACTGAATAAGCTAAAAGCCGAAGCCATCATTACCTGTGATCTTCCTCATATTGCACTGTCTATTGGTGAGCCTAAACATGAGAGTCCCAGGTTTGTTATGGACGTTATGGCAAATAACCTCGATCGCTTGGCTAATTATCCTACTACTAAGGGTATTCCAGAATTAAGACAA
>JBLHVV010000107.1:0-10917 GCA_047628755.1 Crocinitomicaceae bacterium
GCGCTGGAGTGGTAATATTCGTAATTGGGATTTACCAAAAGAAGTGTACTTAAACCCTGAACAAAATAGCGTCAAGGCTGAGAGTGCATAACGAAGTGATCGCGACAACTAGTTTGACAAACACCGATTTCAATAGTTAGCAGAGGATAGTGAGCCAATACCACCGATGTTGCTTTTAGAATTAAGAGACCACCATGACTTTTACCTAAAACTTAATCAGCTTATTTTAACTCAAGATAAAAAACTCAAGGAAATAGTTGACCATGATGAACGTGTTCAACTACTTAAAATGATGCTATGAGTACGAGAACTATTCATTCACGGCGCAAAAGCTGTTCTTATTAGGCCAGAAAAAGCAGTAGCCGTTTTTGGTAACTGGATATTAGAAACACTATTGAGAAAGAATTTTAACGTTGTGGTAATCGCGTTAGCCAATAAACTAACACGCATCGCCTAGTCGGTACTTTCAACCAAACAAGCATTCGAAGTTAGACTGCAAGCCTGATTTTCAAATGATGATAAAGATGACACAATGTTTAGACCACTGGATTGAAGACATATAGGGCGATACAGCAACAGAAGTAAATATGCTTAATCGCTTTTGAGGACAATCTAGCGCGGATCTCATAGTGGATCTGGGCCTAATGTATTAGGTAACCCACAAAGACTCCGAATACATTAGCGCAAACCAATTAAATTATCGATATTATGACTTAAAATATTAAGGCGGACCATACACTCGCCCCCAAAACGCCATAGAAAGATTATTGTAGTATTACCCCAATAGTGGGTTTTTAAATAAAATAGGGATTTTAGTGCATAATAATGGCATATTTATGTAAAGAAAACCGACCACATAAGTCTACTTTAAAACAACTAGCTAAATCTAACCTAGTAATGCATATTAGCCTGTTACAATATATAACTTATCTTCTAGATTAACGGGCACCGTAAGACCTTTTTTTACGTGAGTCATCACTACATTTGATTGAAAATTACGTACATTGTGATTTTCAAAAAACACATCGCGCGTAAAAGATTCGTAGTCATCCATGTCGATCGCCGTTACTACCAAAATAAAGTCTGCGCTGCCTGTAACGTAAAAACATTGCTGAACAGCTGGGTTTCCCATCATTTCTTTTTTAAAAAAGTCAAGTAAGTCCGAACGCTCACGTTCTAACGTTACCTCTACAATAATAGTAACACCAAGACCCACTGCTTGCGGGTTAACAACTGAGATATCAGCCTGAATTACGTTTTGTTCACGCATTCGTTTTATACGACGTTGTACCGCCGCGGGAGAGAGACCGATTTGTTCCGCTATCCGATCTGACGGTACTCTATTTGATTGTTGCATAATTTTTAAAATTTTCAGATCAAAATTATCTAAGGTTGCAGTTTTAGTACTATTCATAAGGTGTATCAGCCTATTCAAACTAAATATTATTTGCCTATCAAAGGCTGCAAAGCGCTTTTAATTTATATTGCTATGAAAGAAACCGCAAGACTTTCATCATATAATCATTATCTCAACTTACCTTTAATAACAATTCATTCTAAGGTGGCCTAAATAGTAAATGCCTGCGTTGCTTTCAATCCCAACAGCCAGCTATTACTAAATCAAGCGCCTTGTTATTAAAAATTTATCCTCACTGACAACTGATCACTTACTTAATTTTATTGGATAAGAATTTTTTATCTTAAGGTTTTCACTTAGTTAATAATTTAAAACTGTTGTATATCTGCTGTATAATCCGTTGTCTAATCAAGGCTCTGTTAAATTCTCAGACTTTGGCGCATCACTTAAAGTATCCACTACACTTTAAAAGAAGAAGATGATCATTATTTTGTTTTTACTCGCTGATTCTAACTAGGCGTTTGTTAGTGATTTTAAAAAGCATAGGGAATTAATGTATTTTTAGTGTGATTTCGCGGATTGCCATCATTTAATGTTCCTTAATCCGTTAATTTCCGCACTAAATTTACCGTAGTATATTAGCATACTCTATTCAGTACTATTACTAACATCTAGATACTGACTTTAGTCATCATATTTCTCTAGTATTAATTACTCGATATTTTAGTTTTCAGACAAGGTAAGGCGATAATGAAATTTACAACGGTTAAACATCAACAACCATTAGACTATCTGGCCCCAGGTGGCCGCATCGGTCTGATTTCACTAGCAACCGACTTTAACATCGAGGCTGATCTCCAACAAATGTATCCTAACGATGTTCAGTTTTTCACTAGCAGAGTGAAAAATATTAACCCATTGACTATCGAAAATTTGAAAAAAATGGCTCCTAGTATTAGTGCAACCGCTGATACGATTTTACCTGGTACGGATCTAGATGCGATTATTTATGCATGCACGTCAGGTACGGTTGCTATTGGCGTTGAACAAGTTAGCGAACTAATCCACCAAACTCGCCCTGGTGTACCCGTAACCAATCCTATAACAGCGTTGATATCAGCTTTTGAGCATTTTGATGCAAAAAAAATCTCAATTTTAACGCCCTATACTGAAGCCGTAAACCGTGACATTGCCAATTTTTTTACCGATCAGGGCTACGAGGTATTGAGTATTTCGGGGTTTGGATTTGAAGACGACACCGCAATGACTTATATAACGCCAAAGGATATAGCCGATCAGGCGGTCGCTTGTTGCGACCCTACTGCTGATTTATTGTTTATTTCGTGTACCGCATTAAGGGCGTCGGTGGTCATTGATGATATTGAACAACGATTGAACATACCTGTCGTCAGTAGTAATCAAGCACTTGTATGGCACAGCTTGAAACTGTTGAATTATCCGAAGGCTATCACGGGTTTTGGCGTATTACTGCGCGATAAGTTGGTCAGTGATGCTGAACTAACATCAGAACAACGATCTATATAATACAGTTGGAGATAAAATTTTGACTTTAAGTGCACAATTAATAACTCAAATGACACAATGGCGCCGTCATATGCACCGCTTTCCTGAGTGTGGTTTTGATGTACCATTAACCGCTAATTTCATTGCCGAAAAGCTTGAAAGTTTTGGTATTGAAGTTACTCGAAATATTGGTCAACAAGGTCTGGTTGGTGTATTGCGCTGTGGTACTGGCACTGCCAGTATTGGTTTACGCGCCGATATGGATGCACTTTATATTAATGAACAAAATAGCTTTGAGCATCGGTCTTGCCATGAGGGAAAAATGCACGCTTGTGGACATGATGGTCACTCGGCAATGCTGCTCGGTTCTGCCAGCTATTTAGCTGAAAATAAAGGCTTCAATGGCACTGTGCATTTTATCTTCCAGCCTGATGAAGAGCACGGAAAAGGCGCACAAGCGATGATTGATGATGGCTTGTTTGAGCGTTTTCAAATTAATACTATCTATGGTTTACATAATATGCCAGGGCTAGCAGAGGGACAATTTATTGTTCGTCCAGGTTCGTTAATGGCGAGTGAAAGTAACTTTGAGATTGTGATAAAGGGTGTCGGTGGACACGCCGCAATGCCTCATCGCGGTATTGACCCTATCGTAGTCGGCTCTCAGATAATAATGAGCCTGCAAACTATTGTATCGCGAAACCTAAACGCCATTGAAGAAACTGCTGTGGTGTCAGCGACCGAATTTATTACTAATGGCACAGTTAACGTGATCCCATCTCAGGTGGTCATCAAAGGCGACTGTCGCTGTTTTACCGAAAATAGTTTAACCAAAATAGAACAAGCTATGGAGCGTATTGTTGCCGGTATTTGTCAGGCTGCTGGTGCGCAATATCAGTTTAATTTTCTCAACACCTTTTACCCAACCGTTAATAGCAGCACACCAACTGAACATGTTATCCAAGCCGCTGTTGCTGTCTTTGGAGACGAAAATGTTGAACGAAATTGCCTTCCCTTAACCATTTCAGAAGATTTCTCCAGCATGTTACGTGTTAAACCCGGCTGCTATGGATTATTGGGTAACGGGATCGATTCTGTCGGAGGATGTGCTCTACATAACCCTGAATATGATTTTAATGACAATATTCTTAAACTTGGTGCGCAATATTGGGTACAACTGGTATCAGATCAATTGAAATAACTATTACATTAATTTTAACCATAATAAAAGTAAGGAAAATAAAATGAATAAATTACTAGCAGCTATATTAATACTAAGTCTGAGTTTAAGCGTGAGTGCTGAAACTTGGAAGTTCGCTTCTGAGGAAGATAAACAAGATGTACAAGACATTTTCGCGAAAACGTTTGCCGAAACCATAAAAAAAGAATCTGACGGGGATATTCGAGTCAAAGTTTATTATTACGGTCAATTAGGCACAGAGAACGACATTGTTGAGCTGACAGCTAAAGGGATAATTCAATTTGTCTCAGTAGGGACTGGGCATTTAGGTTCTTATGTGCCAGAAGTTCAAGCGCTGAGTATACCGTATATTTTAGGCACTGATATTGATGTTGTGCGTAAAGTGCTGACCACCAGTAAAACTATCTATGGTGACTTGGCCAATCGTTTCGAAAAAGTAAATTTGAAATTATTGACCATGATATCCGAAGGTGAAATGGTTTGGGGTGCCAACAAAGCGATTCGCAGTCCTGAAGATTTTGCAGGGCATAAAATCCGTACATTTACCTCGACTATTCCGGTAGAAACCTACAAAGCATTTGGTGCTACCCCAACGCCATTGTCTTGGGGTGAAGTATATGGTGCGCTACAACTTAAAACAGTTGATGGCATGGTTAACCCAATTTACTTTGTTTACAACGCTAAGTGGCATGAAGTTCAAGATTATTTGATGTTTCCTGGCCAACAGCCATACGTCGGCACGGTGTCTACCAATAGCACATGGTTCAATGGACTATCGGCTGAGAAACAAACAATGGTACGCAAGGCTATCGTTGTTGCCGAACAAGCTGCTCACGAGTATCAAATCCGTATAAACCAAGAAAATCTAGACAAAATAATCGCTGAGCGTCCCGACTTGAAGATTGTTGTTCTCAATGAACAAGAACGTGCTCGCTTCAAAACATTAAGCAAGTCAATTAACAAAACATTTTATGATGTGGTAGAAAATACTTATCAAGAGTCAGAAAAAGCGCAAGCTCGTGTTAGTGCTAAAAAAATCGTGAAAAATTTACTCAAAGAAGTTAAGGAAGCGAAAAAACAGTAACTTAGTAGATGAATACGGGGAATAGTTAGGCTATTCCTCGTGTTTTATATCAAACCTCTTTGATGAGTAGTCTACAACTTTGCTAATAAGCCGTTGTCTATATGGATTGTTCATCATTTTTAGTATGAAAAAATCCAGCATCCGTAGTGTGGTGTCAAGGTGTTCTTATGAAAAAAATATTCACTACCATCAGCAAGACAACTGAATTGATAGAGCAATATATCGTTTGCTATTCGATTCTTTTGATGATGGTCAATTCTACCGCTAATGCTATCGGACGGTATGCTTTTGGTAAGAGCTTATTCTTTGCCGAAGAGCTAAACCAATTTTTGATTGTAACAATCACCTTTGTCGGATTTGCTTATGCGGTGCGTAAAGGTCGTAACATTCGAATGACCGCTGTCTATGACTCTTTAGCTTATAGCGCAAAAAAAATGATTACGACATTGATATCAATCACCACAGGCCTATTGATGTTTTATCTTGCCTACAAGGCAATCTTTTACGTCATCGAGTTAAAGGAACTCAATCGTTTAAGTCCAGCGCTTCAATTCCCCATTTACATTATTTATTCAATAATTCCCTTAGGGTTAGGCATCGCAGGTTTCCAGTATTTGATTGCCTTCTTTTTGAATATAACCCATAAAGAAATTTATATCTCACGTGAAGTTGTTGATAAAGGTGAACCATCATGAGTGCTGTTTTTGAATTTTTTTCTAACATCATTGCTGGTGAACTCGATGTGTATGTCATTACCTTTACTTTAGTTTTTGTGATGATTGTATTGCTGTTTCTAAGTTTCCCTATGGTAGTGCCATTATCGGTGGGAGCACTTATTGGTCTGGTTCATTTTTCTAGCATAGACACTGGGGTGATAATACAGCAGATGGTTACTGGCATATCACCAAATGCCTTAATTGCTGTGCCTATGTTTATTTTAGCTGCAGACATAATGACTCGGGGACACACTGCGCACAACCTTTTAGGTTTAATTGAATCATTCGTTGGCCATCTACGTGGCGGCCTACCAATAACCGCTTGTATTAGTTGTACTTTATTTGGATCTGTTTCAGGTTCAACCCAAGCAACGGTTGTATCTGTCGGCCAGATCATGCGTCCTAAATTGCTCCAAGCGGGCTATAAAGACAGTTTCGTCATGGCTTTAATCATCAATGCCAGTGATATTGCCTTTTTGATCCCACCGAGCATAGGTTTGATCTTGTACGGAACACTAGCAAATACCAGTGTTGGTGAGTTGTTTATTGCGGGGATCGGTCCGGGAGTTTTACTTGCTGTCATGTTTTCTGCGTATTGTTATTTTTATACCGTTTACCAAGGCGATAGCATTACGCTGGTAAAAAAATCAACCATGGCAGAGAAGCTAGTCGCCATCAAAAAGTCACTGTTACCGCTTGGTTTCCCGACATTGATTGTCGGAGGAATATACTCTGGGGCGGTAACGCCGACTGAAGCAGCCTCATTCTCTGTGCTCTATGCGATTATCCTCGAGTGTTTTATTTATCGAGAGTTAAAGTATAAAGATGTTATTGATGCGGCATTAAGCACTGGCTTGATCACTGCGGTAGTCTTTATTCTTGTTGGTATGGGACAGGCATTTTCATGGTATATCTCATTTGAACAAATTCCGATGGAGCTTTTGGCGCCGTTAGACTTAGAGGGTGCCTCTAAAGAATATGTATTGTTCGTAATAGCCTTATCGTTCTTTGTCGGTTGTATGTTCGTTGACTCGTTAGTGGTCTTGGTTATTTTGACACCTATTTTTGTACCGATAATCACCGCGGTTGGGCTTGACCCTGTATTGGTAGGTGTGATGATCACTCTTCAAATGGCCGTTGGCTCGGCAACACCACCTTTTGGTTGTGATATTTTTACCGCGATAGCAATCTTTAATAAACCGTATTTGGAAGTAATACGAGGAACATTACCCTTTATTTTGATCCTCTTTATGATGTCAGCTTTGTTAATCTATTTCCCAGAGATAGCCTTATTCTTACGTGACCAAGCTTTTGATAAATAATGTCAAAACACCCTATAAAATAAAGAATATAAAAGTGAGTAATACAATGAAAAATGAATTTATTGCGCCATCAAGAGGGTTCGAATGTAGTGAATTTGAACAACGTACTGAAAAGTTACAGCAACAGATGGCAGAGCAGCGTATCGATGCAGTATTTTTTTCTACGGAACATGAGTTTCGCTATTTCAGTGGTTTTGCTTCACAGTTTTGGCAAAGCCCAACACGACCTTGGTTTTTAGTGGTTCCTGCACAAGGCCAACCTATTGCTGTCGTTCCTGGGATCGGTGCCGCCGGTTTTGATGAAACTTGGATTGATGATGTTCGAACCTGGCCATCGCCACGGCCTGAAGATGACGGTGTTAGTTTACTTGCTGATACCTTAGCTGAGGTATCTAAGCAGACCAGACGTATTGGCGCTATGCTCGGTCCTGAAACACATCTGCGTATGCCAGTTGCCAATTATCAAACGTTGCAGGCGAGCTTAAATCAACATGATATGGTCGATGTTAGCGAGATTGTTCGCAATCTTCGCAGCATAAAGTCCGCTGCAGAAGTCGATAAAATTCGTTTTGTTTGTGATGTTACGGCGGCGGGTTTTGACTTTTTGCTCGAGAATCTGCATGCGGGTATGACTGAACGTCAAGCCTGTAAAGCTATGCATTTAGAGATGTTACGCTTAGGCGCGGATGCTTGTCCTTACTTAATTTCGGCCTCGGGACAAGGCGGATACGACAATATTATTATGGGACCTACAGACCGACGACTCGAAAAGGGTGATTTATTGATCATTGATACCGGAGCCAATTTTGATGGTTATTTTAGTGATTTTGACCGTAACTTTGCTTTTGGTGACGTTGATAGAGCCACCCATGATGCTTATGAAGCAGTATATGCTTCGACCGAAGCCGGTCTTGATATTGCTGCACCAGGGCGCTCAACTGGCGATGTTTGGAAAGCTATGTGGTCGGTACTGGAAGCTGCGGGTTCGCTGGGTAACGATGTCGGCCGCATGGGTCATGGCCTGGGCATGCAGTTAACAGAATGGCCGTCCAATGTGCAAGGCGGTGATGTTATTTTACAACCTGGAATGGTATTAACATTAGAGCCTGGCATGACATTTGCGCCAGGCAAGGTGATGGTTCACGAAGAGAATATACTGATCACCGAAAACGGCTGTGAAATGTTACATAAACGCGCATGGGAAAAACTCCCTATTATTACGCGTTAGACATACAACTCTCTTATACCAATTGAAGTAATGAATGGTCTATTCATTACTTCAATTGGTATTACAATAGGCTCTGCTTTGCAGGGCCTATTTTCTTTGTATTAATAGAAATATTATCAAATATCACAATCATTTGATTAATAAAGGATTAGCGTGGAAAGTAAACAAAATCAATCTAAGCAAATGACGGGGATGCTCTATAGCTTATTAGGTGTATTGTTGTTGACGCCTGATGCATTAATTTTGCGTTGGGTCGCCATCGAACATAGTGAAATATTATTGTGGCGTGGCATATTTTTTTCACTTGGCTTTTCTTTTATCGTATCGGTTCGTCATCGCAGCAACGCAGTGTGTGCAGTCATTAGTGCGGGATGGCCGGGTATTATCAGTGGCTTTTTCTTCGCGATGAATACTTACTGTTATACGCAGGCATTGCAACAAACTGGCGCAGCAACAGCAATGATGATTATCAGTACCGCGCCCGTTTTTGCAGCATTGATTGCCTGGTTATGGTTAGGCGAACGAATTAGTTTACCTGTTGGACTTACCATTACAATGACTTTACTCGGTATGGCTATTATTGTCAGTGATGGTGATGGCGGCAATAGTTTATTTGGTAATATGATGGCCATGGGGTGCGCTATTTTTATGGCAATGAACTTTAATTGGGCGCGACGATACTCATCACTCGACATTACACCAGGCCTTATTGTTGGTGGTTTAATTATTGTAGTGCTTGGCTGGCTCAATACCAGTGAAGTGGTAGCGAGGCCTGAAGAAATCGGTGCTATGTTTATTTCTGCAGCGATTGCTATGCCTATTGGTTTTGTTTTATTACAAATCGCGCCACGTTATATCAGTGCTACGGAAGTTAGTTTGTTTTTATTGTTAGAGTCGATTATTGCACCAATATGGGTGTGGCAGGTGTTGGGTGAAACGCCAAGTAAAATAACCTTGGTAGGCAGTATTATTGTCTTAGTTGCATTGCTACTATATTGCTATGTTTTGCGTTTCAAAGCGCAAACAATATTAACCACGAAAGAGGCCTAACTATCAGCACCAGTTTATTGATATGGTGCTGACTTCCCACAAATAGCTCTATCCATAGATTATTATTGAGCTTATATTCAAATAATCAGTGCGGTACAAAATCGGCCGTTCTCCCTCGCAACGTTTACCCACTAATTCATGGTATGTGACGTGGTCAACCAAATTCAGTCTCCTCAGTTAAACTACCTTTTTAAATTTTTCGGCCTGACTTTCAAGATCATTAGGACTTTGGTCATCCAAATAAGAATGCAACCGCTGGCTGTTATACCACATTGTTATGTAATTCATTATATTTTGTTTAGATCTGGTAGTCGCGCCAATGAACACGTTCTTGCTTTAAGCTATCAAAGAAACTCTCTGACTACTGCATTGACACTCCTATGTCAAATTTATAGGCATAATTCTTTTTAAATCAGACATTATTAATGGGTACAGCTCGCGAATTATATAGCGTTTTAAACATCTAAAGATCTCTTTTTTACTTAACCCTTCAGCAGTTCGTCTCGCTACATACTCACGAGTTCTTGAATCACTGCGTGCTCTAACCAAAGTGATTGTTCATAGTGCGTTATTTGCTGCGCGGTTACCACCTCTATTTAAGCGGTGCCTTATCGTTTTACCTGAAGACGCGGGAAGCGGATTTACACCACATAAAGCCGCTAACGCAGATTCACTTCTCAAACGTTCTGGATTATCGCCCGCAACACTTACCAATATACTCGCGGTATATGGCCCAACCCCCATCCTTGAACGAAGTTTTGGACAATGTGTTTGCGTTAACTTGTCTAACTGTTTATCTAATTCTTTAAGTTCGTTTGACAGTGTTTAGACAAGAATTTTAATGTTATTGTTAATGACAGCAATAATTCACTATCACCTAATTTTTTGATTTTAGAACAACCTCTCGCGCATTCATGAGGCTTTGTTTTTAATAATCGTTCTCGAATTGATTGTGGTGCGCTGACTAACAGGGCTCTTATTTGGTTCATTGCCTGTGTTTTAGCTTTAACAGCACTACGTCTTACCACTGACACCATTCTGATGGCTTCACAGACACCATTTTTATTCTTAGGGATTGCGGTTGATATGCCCGATAAAACTGACCTTGCGGCATTTTCAGCATCGATTGGAGCCGACTTTCCTCTTAAACGACGAGTTGACCTATCAGGGCGATTAACTTCAAGAACCTGGATCTGCTTTGAATCCAGAAGGTGAAAGAGTCCCGCACCATATGTGGCGGTACCTTCTACTCCAGCTCTTTTCAATGGACCAAAGGCTGAAGCCCATTCATATAAATCATTATACCCCTGAAGAGTGACTGAGGCGGTTCGTGTACCGAGTAATTTTCCTGCGCTGCTTATAACTGCACCAACATAAATATGTAGGTGAGTATCAACACCTAATATTACTTCATCGTAGTGTGTTTGATTAGTCA
>JBLHVV010000108.1:0-10873 GCA_047628755.1 Crocinitomicaceae bacterium
ATTACAACGTTTTTCGAGCAAGATAGGATGACATTGCTAGGTATCTGTTTTATTCGCTTCTATTTGTATCAAATTTTCATAATTTATCAAGTATGAGGACGAAATAAATGAGATAAAAACGCTATTGGATAGGGTAATAGCTATTCGCTAGATGATTAATTAATAATGCAGGTAATTATATTCGTTTTTTCCTGTGTTATAGTGGCAAAAACTTTTTAAAGTAGAGTAGATATATAATGTTGCTTGTTGTTTCTCCCGCTAAGAATCTTGATTATGAATCCCCGGTTGCTACTGAAAAATTTACGCAGCCTGAACTGTTAGAACACAGCAAAGTGTTAATGAAAAAGTGTAAAACATTAACGCCAGCGGATATCAGTTCATTAATGGGTATCAGCGATAAATTAGCTGGTTTAAATGCAGCGCGCTTTGGTGAGTGGGCAACCCCTTTTACGCCAGAAAATGCACGCCAAGCGATATTAGCTTTTAATGGAGATGTTTATACCGGTATAGACGCTCCATCGTTCAGCGAGAAAGATTTTGCCTTTGCACAGCAGCATTTGCGAATACTATCTGGCTTATACGGGCTATTAAAGCCGCTAGATTTAATGCAAGCTTATCGCTTAGAAATGGGTAAAAAATTAGATAATGATCGCGGCACTAATTTGTATCAATTTTGGGGTGATATTATTACCGAACATTTAAATACAGCGTTAACTGCTCAAGGCGACAATGTTTTAATTAACTTAGCCTCAAATGAATATTTTAAATCGGTTAACAAGAAAGTATTAAAAGCTGAAATTATTACACCCGCATTTAAAGATTGGAAAAATGGTCAATATAAAATGATCAGTTTTTTTGCTAAAAAAGCCCGCGGATTAATGGCGCGCTATATCATTGAAAATCAAATTACAAATGTTGAAAAGTTAAAAGGCTTTGATGTGGCAGGATATCAATATTCTAGTGATTTAAGTAAAGGAAATGACTGGGTGTTTTTGCGCAAAGAAGCCGATTAAGTTAAATCGATTACCTTAAGCCGATTACCTTGAGTCCATTGAACTGAATATAAAAGCTATAAAGGCAAAAGTAGCCCTTTATAGCTTTTAGAGAATAGACCGTTGAACGGTTAATTACACCATACCTACTTCATGTTTTTTTAGTAAAAATAGCTTCTTTCAGGATTTTTATTTAACAAAATCAAATAACTATCAATGCTTAAGCTAATGCTCGTATTTCGCTTAATGCTTTTTCAATTTCCTGCTCATTGTTTATTAGTGACGGAGCAAATCGCGCGTAGCTATTCCTATAAGGCGTGCTACTCATAATAATTCCTTTGCTGTGTAACTTCTTCACTACATTACCCGCACTCATGCCTGCAACGTCGAAGCACACTAAGCCTGAAGAAAGTTCACTGGATTGTGGCGTGTATAGCGTTACATGGCGCATTTTTGCCAAGCCTTCTTTTGTTTGAGTATTCAATTGATGAATGCGTTTTTGCACATTGGCTTTGCCCAGTTGCATATGGAGCTTAAAAGCCTCTGGTAAGGCCCAGCGGTGTTCAAAAGAGTGAAACCCACCTGGCGACATATGCTCCCCCATAGGGACTTGCTCTTGAACACTATTGCCTAACCACACATCATATGAGGCACTAAAACTAGGAATAACCGGCTCAGTGTTTGCCCAAGCACGATCGTTTCCCCAAATAACCCCGGTCCCACGTGGTCCAAACAGCCATTTGTGTGTGCCAGCGACAAAAAAATCGCATCCTAAAGTGGTAATATCTTCATTTTCAATGCCAAAACCGTGGACTCCGTCGACACAAAATAGTATCTGTTGATCTTTGCTTCGGTCTTGGTTAATTAAATTAATAGCATTTGCCATCGATCTAATGGGCAGTTTTACACCGGTTGACGAATGCACCCATGTCGCTGCAACCACACGAGTATTTTTGTTAATTCCTTCTTTTAATCGTTTAATTACATCGGCTATGCTAACGGTTGATGGGTTTTCGTAAAGTGCTATCCGACGAACTTTCGCACCAGTGCGCCTTGCACGGTATGCTAATGACATATCTGTTGAGTAGTGATCATGGACTGTTTGTAAAATTTCTGTTCCTGGTGCCAACTTTAAACCACTGTAAATCAAGGCAAGCCCCATGGTTGTGCTGTCTGTTAATGCTATATTTTTAGCTTTACCGCCCATATATTCTGCTGCTACCTCAGCGATATCATTATCAATTGTTTCAAATCGATGGTGCCAATAATCAGCAGGATTTTCATCTAAACCACGTCTGTGCATTTCTATAGCATCAGAAACAGGTTTAGGGTGGGACGTTAATAAAAATGTAGATAACTGAATGTATTTTTTGGTTAATGGAAACAAGTCACGTAATGCTGTCCAATCTGCTGGTGCGATAGTGTTTATTTTATTCACCGGCAATTGGGTTTCTGCCAGTAGTTGTTTTGAAGCCAATAAACTTGCACCAACACTGATCCCTAAACCAGCCAAAAATTTCCGTCTTAGCATGTGATTACCCTCTTGTGAGCCATACCAATATTTTTTTTCAATAAGGCACGCAGTTAGTTAAAGTAGTTGAGGTTAGCCAATTCACAGGAGAGAGCCCAATAATGTGGCTGTTTAAAACGTAGTGCATAAATTGGAGATTTTCCAGTTTGGAATACTAGAGTAGGTACTTAAACTTTAAATAATAAAACTTGTCTATGGTGCAGCTAGGTGACTCTTGCTGCCTGAGCTACTTAACGCTCACTAAGTTATGAAATTTGCACTTATAAATTTGAAGTTAACGATAGCTTTAATAGGGTAGGGGGATTATCTAAAATTATTTTTAAAAAACGTGTACGTAGGAGTTTATACAAGTTAAATGTAAAGAAAAAAATGAATAGTAAGTGCTTGGTTAACTAAGCACTTACTATTCATTTGAAGGGGGGAATTAAGAGCAATTAAGAGCAGGGTTACAGCTTGTTATAATCTAATACCCAATTGACATAAAGCTCAGTACCCGTTTTTAATGATTTTTCGTCTGCATAGAAAAACGGTGAATGATTGCTTGGTGCACTTACCGCATTTTCACCTTCTGGTGTTACGCCCAAAAATACAAAGAGCCCTGGAACTTCAAGAGCGAAAAATGAGAAGTCTTCTGCGCCGGTAACTAAGTCGTTAACATGAACTTTGTCTTTACCTGCAACGCGCTCAATAGTGGGCAGCATGTTTCGTGTCAGATCTATATCATTAATGGTAACAGGGTAGCCTTCGTCAATGTGTACATGTGCTTCAGCGCCGGTTGCTTTAGCAGTCATTTCAGCCGTGGTCTTTAAGTTTTTAAATATTTGCGCACGATTGTCCATATCAAAATTACGAATAGTTCCTTCAAGATAAACTTCATCTGGAATAATATTATTACGTACGCCACCTTCTATAATACCAAAGCTAATAACAGCGGGTGCTTTAGTGATATTGACCTGGCGGCTGACAATTGTTTGTGTGCTACCAATGATTTGTCCTGCTGCAACGATAGGGTCAACACCACCCCATGGACGAGAACCATGAGTTTGGCGACCTTTTACGGTAATTTCAAAACGATCTGAGGAGGCCATAAGCGGCCCTTCGCGATAACCAATGTGACCGGTATTTCCAGCAGACCAAACGTGTATACCAAATACAACTTCTGGTTTATGCTTAGTAAATAAACCTTCTTTTAGCATAAGTTCAGCGCCGCCTTCTTCATCATTGGGTGCGCCTTCTTCGGCAGGCTGGAAAATAAATACGATAGTACCTGCAACCTCATCTTTCATTGATGTGAGCTTTTCTGCTGCCCCCATTAGCATTGCCATGTGCAAGTCATGACCGCAAGCATGCATTACACCCACCTCTTTGCCTCTATATTCTGATTTCGCAGTGGATTTAAATGGCAGGTCAGTTTGTTCTATAACAGGTAGCGCGTCCATATCGGCGCGCATTGCTATTGTAGGGCCAGGTTTGCCACCTACTAGCACGCCTACAACGCCAGTATGTGCAATGCCGGTTTGCACTTCTAAACCTAAGTCTTTCAGATGTTTAGCTATAACTTTAGCTGTGCGAAATTCGCGATTACTTAGTTCGGGATGTTGATGTAAATCACGACGCCATTCTATGACCTTTTGCTCAAGTTGAGCTGAAATGGCGACGGGTTGTTGCGCCTGCACACTACTGAAAGTAGCAATACCCAGTAGAAAAGCCAAACTCATTGATGAACACTTCATGTGAAACTCCTTAACAGTAAATAGGATAAACGGATATATATCCGTTTTAAGTCGATTGATTTTTACTCATTTTTGATGGTTAGAATGAAAAAAGACAGTACTATAAAATTTATCGTTAACATCTTTACTGCTTAAATTTTATGTCATGGGTTTATCCATTTATCCTCATGAAAAAGTAGAACACTTAATTCTTTAAAATTTATAGTAAAGATTCATCTCACCCTATACAAGTAATTATTTCTGTTGACATTAGTCTTGGAATCTACTCATGAACATAATTGAAAATCTCAACAATACTGAATTGTTCTAGTGTTTTAAATACAAAAAAACCTAAACGAGTACGTTTAGGTTTTTGGTGTTTAAAGCGTGGTTTATAAGTGAGCTTTAACTTTTTGTTCGTTTCGCCATTTTTTTCGCTTTCGCTTTCTTTTGTGCCACGGTTCTTTTCACTTTGGTCTTTTTAGTGGCAACACGTGCTTCTTTGTATTTCGGTCTTAACGTTTCAATAACTCGTCTTGGTAAGCGCTCTTTAATGTAGCGTTCGATTTTACCTATAACAGTCATATCATGTGCTTCAACTAATGAAATAGCGGTGCCTTTGTTGCCAGCACGACCTGTACGACCAATGCGATGCAAATATATATCAGCAGTGCGTGGCATATCAAAATTTATTACATGGGTTATATCGTCAATATCTAGACCACGTTCAGCTACATCGGTTGCCACTAAAACATTTACCGTACCATTGCGTAAACGTTCTACTGAGGTGTTACGTTTGTCTTGTTGCATTTTGCCTTCAAGCCATACGCAAGGCATGTTTTCAGCATAAAGTTTGCCTGAAAGATACTGTACGGTTTCACGTTTATTAGCAAAAACAAGTACACGTTCAACTTCTTCTTGCTGCAATATGTTCATCAATAAGGCGAATTTATGATCTTTGTCGTCAGCTAAGTGCATCCACTGGTGTATTTTTGCTTTTTCTTTACGAGAAGGATTTGCTTCTAAAAATACCGGGTCGTTTAAAAGTTCGCGAGAAAAACGCACCACAGCAGCACCTTCGAGTGTTGCAGAAAATAGCATGGTTTGTTTACGCCAGCGTGCTTCGCCAACAATACGATTAATGGTTTCAGCAAAGCCCATTGCAAGCATGCGGTCAGCTTCATCTAAAATCAAAATTTCAATTTCACGGCTATCAAACTGTTCGCTTTCAATGTATTCCATTAAACGGCCAGGTGTAGCAACTAAAATATCGGTGTTACCTGTTAGCACTTCTTTATGGCTGCCATAATTAACACCACCGGTAATAACTGCAGATTTAATGCTGGTTAGCGCTGTTAATTTCTCACATTGTTCATGAGTTTGTATGGCAAGTTCGCGTGTTGGTGACAAAATGAGTACACGCGGAAAACCTGAACCTCGACGTGGATAGTCGAGTAAGTGCTGAGCAGCGGGTAAAAGGAAAGCCGCTGTTTTTCCGGTTCCTGTTGGGGCTGAAGCTAATACGTCTTTGCCTGTCATAGCGACTGGAAGTACTAATTCTTGGATAGACGTTGGCTTTTTAAAGCCTGCATTTTCAACGCCGCCTAATAATGCGGAATCTAGGTCAAACTGCTCAAACATGTAATAATTTTCTTTGGGGATTAATAACGCGGATTATAATGGCAAAATCAAATTTATCCTAAAGATCTTGCCAAATTTGTCTATTTATTATGATATTTAGCTTAATCCGCTAGAATATCTGCAATTTCAAGGTTAATTTGTTGGCACCAAAGTGTAATACGCTCTTCACTGGCATTGTATTGATTGTCTTCATCTAGAGCTAAACCAACAAACTGTTGTTTGTTTTCGGTTAACGCTTTCGATTCTGCAAATTCATAACCTTCATTTGGCCAATAACCGATAACATAACCGCCTTGAGCCAGTACTTGTTCATGTAACATGCCTAATGCATCTTGAAACCAATCGGTGTAGCCAATTTGATCGCCCATGCCATATAAGGCAATTATTTTACCTTCGAGATCTATATTGGCAATTTCAGGCCAGTGTGACTCCCAATCTTCTTGAATTTCACCATAGTCCCAAGTAGAAATACCTAAAATTAAAATATCGTGATTTTCCATTTCAGCTAATGGCGTATCTTTAATATTAAATAAACTGACAATATCAGCACCGAGTTCTGCTTGAATTTTTTCTGCTGCTATTTCGGTATAACACGTGGTTGAGCCGTAAAATAATGCGATGTTCATTGATAAGTTACCGAGTTTTATACAAACCACTTTCGATGGTTGGTGAGCTAATGCCAAGATTTTAACAAAATCTCAGTAAATAAGAAGCTTTGCATGACCAGAGAATTAAAACCTTTATTGTAAATATTCGTTATCGATGGACTCAGTGTTATTGCAATTATGCTGTTTTCACTGTAATTTTAGCGGCATTAGAGCGGTCTTTGTATTTAACTAAAATTGCAATTGTAATTTTCCGCTAGTTTCCGCTTATTCATTAAGGTATGGATTTACTTATGTATCAGAAATTTTTATTGGTTGCAGCACTTGGTGTGCTGAGTTTAACTCATAATGTGGCTGCTTATGCAGAGCCGGCTTCGCCATCAAATAATAGTGTAATGTTAGCTCAGACACAGTCACCAGAGATTGCAGCGGTTAAAGCAAAGCTTACACAATCTTTAGGCTTTAATGTTGCGAGCATTAAGCCATCAAAGATGGCAGGCATGGTAGAAGTGTTAACAGATCAAGGTTTGTTTTATGCAAGCGCTGATGGTAATTTTTTATTGCATGGTAAAATGTATGGTTTAGGCGATACCGTGAGTAATTTAACTGAAGAAAGCTTAGCGCAAGTTCGTGTTGATGGTATGGTTAAATTTACCGACTCTATGATTGTTTACCCGGCAAAAAACGAAAAGCATGTAGTAACAGTATTTACTGATATCACCTGTGGTTACTGTCGAAAAATGCATGAGCAAATGGATGCTTACAACGATAAAGGCATAACCGTACGTTATTTAGCTTATCCTCGTGCTGGTGTTAAAGATAGAAACGGTGGCTATTCACAAGGTTTTAAAGATTTACGCTCAATTTGGTGTCATGAAGATGCTGGGTCAGCGTTAACTAAAGCTAAAAGTGGCTCATCAGTTGCTGCACGTATTTGTGAAATGCCTATTGAAGAAGAGTTCAATTTTGGCCGTCAAGTTGGCGTAACGGGTACACCTGCAATTATACTTGAAAATGGCATGATGGTGCCAGGCTATCAAGACCCAGACAAACTATTTACGTTACTAGAAACCACTCAACAAGGTGGTTAATAGCTAAACGATTAAGCAACTTTTTAGTTTGGTCTAACAGTATTTCTATCAGAAAATGGCAAGTAATCACTTGCCATTTTTGTTTCTAGCGTTTCACATAATAAGGTGCATCATGCATAAAGAGATCATACGTCGAGATCAGGTAAACGATGAGCATTTACCTGCTACCTTGCATCCTATTGTTCGACAAATATATGCACGTCGTGGTGTTACCAGTAAAGATCAACTTGAATTAACCGCGTCTCATTTATGTGCTGTTGATACTTTAAAAGGTTTGCCAGAGGCTTGTGAGCTTTTATATCAAGCGCTCAAAGATAAAAAAAATATTACCGTAATAGGTGACTTTGATGCTGATGGCGCTACTAGTACCGCGCTAATGATGGAAGCATTACGAATGTTAGGCTCTACAAATCATCATTTTTTAGTGCCTAATCGGTTTAAATATGGTTATGGCCTAACCCCTGAAATAGTTGATATTGCGGCTTCACAAGGCGCGCAAGTATTAGTCACCGTTGATAATGGCATTAGTTGTATCGCTGGCGTTAAAAGAGCAAAAGAATTAGGGCTACAAGTCGTGGTTACTGATCACCATTTACCCGGTGCAGAAACACCCCCTGCCGATGCCATTGTTAACCCTAACCAACGCGGTTGTAATTTTGCCAGTAAATCGTTAGCCGGAGTGGGTGTGGCGTTCTACTTTATGTTGGCATTAAGAAAATATTTGCGTGAACAAAACTGGTTTGAGCAACAAGGTATTAAAGAACCTAATATAGCGCAATTACTTGATTTAGTTGCCTTAGGCACAGTCGCTGATGTGGTGTCACTTGATGCTAATAATCGCATTCTAGTTGAACAAGGATTAAAACGAATTCGCGCTGGTGCTACTCGACCAGGCATACAGGCGCTAATTGAAATTGCTGGTAAAAATCAGCAAAAATTAGTAGCGAGTGATTTTGGTTTTGCCTTAGGACCGCGAATAAATGCAGCAGGGCGTTTAGATGATATGGCTTTTGGTATTAATTGTTTACTAGCAAATGACTTGTCTACTGCAAGAGCTATGGCAGCCGATTTGGATGATTTAAATAAAGCGCGCAGAGAAATAGAACAAGGTATGCAAATTGAGGCAGAGCAAGTTTTGGCTAGCCTAAAGTTTAGTGAAGACAATTTACCCAATGGTATAAGTTTGTTTCATAGCGATTGGCATCAGGGTGTAATTGGCATTGTTGCCGGGCGGTTAAAAGAAAAATATCATCGTCCTAGTATTGTTTTTGCTAAGGGTAATGATGACCTTGATAGTAATAGCATTGAAACTAACAATACCGAGATTAAGGGCTCTGCACGATCCATTCCTGGCTTACATATACGTGATTTATTAGAGTACATTGACAGTCAGCACCCCGGAATTATTATAAAGTTTGGCGGGCATGCTATGGCTGCGGGCTTATCGATAGAAGCTGATCAGTTTCAACAATTTTCAATTCTATTTGAAAAATATGCTCAGCAATGGCTAAGTGAAGAAGCACTTACAGGCATAATCTCTTCAGATGGTGAGCTATTAACCAACGATATGACCCTAGCCTTTGCAGAAATATTACGTGAAGCTGGCCCATGGGGACAAAATTTTCCAGAACCGGTATTTGATGATGTTTTTAACTTAGTGCAACAACGTATTGTTGGCGAAAAACATTTAAAGTTAGTAGTAGAAAAAGATCAACAAATTTTTGATGCTATTGCGTTCAATGTTGATATCAAACGCTGGCCAGACAATCAAGCAAAGCAAGTTAAGTTAGCGTATCGGTTAGATATAAATGAGTTTCGTGGCAAGCAAACAGTACAATTAATGGTAGAGCAATTAGACTGAATTTTGGGCACACAAAGATCAACAAAACCTTATAGAGCATTAGTGACATTATTTGGACACAATAATATAATAAAAATGATATTTCAAAGCATAAGGAAGCGTTTATTTAGTCGTATAATTAAGCTACAATGCGCGACTGTTTTTTTTGTTATATTTAGCAACTATATTCACCAATTATATTCATCCATGACGGCGTATCAGTAAAAAGTATGTTAGAAGTTAACCCAGTACTCAATAAAGTTAAAGAAATTCGCGAACGCACCAATTTACTTCGGGGGTACCTTTGACTACGACCAAAAGTCAGAACGTTTGGTTGAAGTTTCACGCGAGTTAGAATCAGCAGATGTATGGAATGATCCAGAGCGTGCACAAGCATTGGGTCGTGAGCGCGCAGCATTAGAAGCCGTTGTCGAAACCATTGACGAGATGGATTCAGGTTGTGAAGATATCGAAGGCTTAGTGGAGCTTGCTGTTGAAGCTGAAGACGAAGAAACTTTTAACGATGCTCAGGCGGAAACAAAAGCGTTAGAAACTAGTCTTGAAAAGTTAGAGTTTCGCCGTATGTTCTCTGGCGAGCACGATGCGAATAACTGTTACTTAGATATTCAGTCAGGCTCAGGCGGTACAGAAGCACAAGATTGGGCTGAAATGCTCATGCGTATGTATTTACGCTGGGGTGAAGCCAACGGTTATAAAACCGAAGCGATTGAAGTGACCGGCGGAGATGTCGCCGGCATTAAAGGTTGTACTATTAAATACACCGGCGAATATGCTTTTGGTTGGCTGCGAACAGAAACCGGCGTACATCGTTTAGTACGCAAATCACCGTTTGACTCTAGTGGCCGTCGACATACCTCGTTTGCTTCTGCGTTTATCTATCCAGAAATTGACGACAATATCGAAATTGATATTAACCCAGCAGATCTTCGCATAGATACCTTTCGTGCTTCTGGTGCGGGTGGTCAACATGTTAACAAAACAGATTCTGCCATACGTATTACCCATGAGCCAACAGGTGCAGTAGTGGCTTGTCAGGCGGATCGCTCTCAGCATAAAAACCGTGCAACAGCGATGAAGCTTTTAAAAGCTAAGTTGTATGAAATGGAAATGCAAAAAAAGAACGAAGGTAAACAAGAGTTAGAAGACGGAAAGTCTGATATCGGATGGGGCAGCCAAATACGCTCTTACGTATTAGATGATAGTCGTATTAAAGATTTACGTACCGGAGTCGAAAATCGAAATACGCAAGCCGTATTGGATGGTGACTTAAACAAATTTCTAGAAGCTAGTTTAAAATCTGGCTTATAATAACCATTTCATTAATTTAAATAGCAATATTACGTTAAACACGAGAAATAAAATGACTGATCAAGCAAACCAAGACGAAAACAAGTTGATTGCCGAGCGTCGTGGCAAATTAGTAAAAATTCGAGAAAACTG
>JBLHVV010000109.1:0-10746 GCA_047628755.1 Crocinitomicaceae bacterium
TTGTGGGTGAACGTTTAGTGGGTGAGCGAATTGAAAAATTTACCAGTGCCACTTATAAACTTACAGGGAGTTGGAATGCACCTAAGTTAGACTTGGTAAAGCGTTTCGATAACGATATAGAAGGTAAGCAAGATAAATCGTTCTGGCGCCGTATGAGTGATTTTTTTGGTGTAGGAGACGACTGATGAAAGTTGCTATTGTCCAGATGACAAGTGTAAAAGATCACCAAGAAAATTTTAGAATAGCTAAGACTCTAGTTATTTCAGCTTCTGAACAAGGAGCTAAGTTGATTTTATTACCCGAAATGTTCGCCTGTATTGGCGTAAATAATCAGAGCGAGTTAGCGGCTAATTTCTTTACTTTAGCGCAGCTAGAATCATCTATAGGCAGCTGGGCAAAGACAAATTCAATATTTATAGTAGCTGGGTCATTACCATTTTCTAGCCCTGTCAAAGATAAGGTGTTCGCTGCTAGTTTGGTGTTTTCGCCAGAAGGTAAGGTGATTGCTCATTATAATAAAGTTCATTTATTTGATGTAGATGTAGCTGATGAAAAAGGCCATTATCGTGAATCAGATACATTCGAGCCTGGCCAAACTCCAAAAGTAGCAAATATAGAAAACCTCAAATTAGGTCTAAGTATTTGTTACGACCTTCGGTTCCCTGAGCTTTATCAGGTCTATCAGAAGCAACAATGTCAGTTAATTACTGTGCCGTCAGCGTTTACTTATAAGACGGGTAAAATGCATTGGGAAATACTGTTAAAAGCCAGGGCCATTGAAACTCAAGCTTATGTTCTAGCGGCGAATCAATGTGGTATCCACGAAGACGGTCGAAGAACTTGGGGGCACAGTATGATTGTCTCTCCGAATGGTGAAATCTTAGCAGAGATGGAGCAAGACGAAGTTGGAATTATAGTGTCTGATTTAGACATGGAGTCTCAACACTTGATTAGAAAAGCCATGCCACTGTTAAATCATAAGCGTTTATGAAATTTAAAAAATATAATCTATTGAAATATAAATAAGGCGCATTGTTCAATGCGCCTTATTTATTTAAAATTATCAAACCATTAATGTGTACTACGCTTCTTTGTAATGGCCTTTAATTGCTAAGAATAATTTTCGTGAAGCCGTTTTACCAGTGTTTTTTTCAGCGTCCGGGTTAGCTTCTTTTTCTTTCTGTTCTTTTACTGCGTTGCGAATAAGCGCACGTAAGTTCTGCATATCAATCACATCAAATTCATCTGCGAAATCTTTTAGTCCATCGTTACCATCATTAATTAAGCGATCACGCCATTTTTCTTGTTGATGTAAAATACGGTTATATATCTCGCTACTAGGATTAAGCATATCCATTGCTTCTTGCACGGCTTCTAGATCTTCTGAACGCATAATACGCCCTACAAATTGAAGATGACGACGCTTAGCTTCATTCTTTTTAATTCGATGCCATTCTTCTACAGCTTTCATCATGATATCAGACAGTGGAAGTTTACTAAGCTGCTTTTTTGGTAGTTCGCATATCTTCTGTCCTAATGCCTGAAGGGCATGCATTTCTCGTTTTACCTGAGACTTACTAGGGCCTGAATATTCTTCAAACTCGTCTTCATTTTCTATCATATATAAATCCTAAAAATAAAATGCGGCGGCTAACCCTAGGAAAGCAAAAAAACCAACAACATCAGTAACTGTTGTCAGGATAACGCTGCCCGCAAGGGCAGGGTCAATTTTCATTCGTTTTAAAAACACAGGTAAAAATGCCCCTGCCACAGCGGCTACCACTAAATTAATAACAATGGCTACGCCAATAATAATTGAAAGGTGAACGTCCCTAAACCAAGCGAATGTCACTGCCGCAATGACTAATGCCCATAGAATTCCATTGCTAAGGCCCACAATAAATTCTCTGTTTAATAACCAGCCCACATTTTTTGAATCAATATGGCCAATGGCTTGTCCTCGAATCACAAGCGTTAAGGTCTGGCTACCTGCCACTCCACCCATACTAGCAACTATGGGCATTAATACAGCCAGAGCCACCACTTGATCAATGGTACCTTGAAACAGCCCTATAACGGCACTGGCTAGTAATGCGGTTAATAAATTAATGCCTAGCCATACAGCTCGACGGCGGCTGGTTTTAAACGCCGGGGCAAAAGTATCTTCGTCTTCATCTAGACCTGCCATACTCATTAGAGAGTGGTCGCCGTCTTCACGTATTACATCAACTACATCATCGATGGTGATTCGTCCCAACAGTTTGCCAGTGACGGAATCTACAACAGGGGCTGATATTAAATCATGCCGTTCAAATATTTTAGCAACATCAGAATCTTCCATTTCTGCTGGAATGGTAATAACGTCAGTGTTCATAACTTCACGAACAGTTGTGTCCCCGTCGGTTACCAATATTTTATTAATAGGTAGCGCCCCAATAAACTCATCGCGGCGGTTTACAACCAATAAAGCATCGGTCATCTCAGGTAAGCTGCGGTGACGGCGTAAGTAGCGTAATACAACTTCTAGGGTGATGTCAGCTCGAACAGTCACCGTATCGGTGTTCATTAAACCGCCGGCACTGTCCTCTGGATAGGACAATACGGCTTCTACCCGAGCACGATCGAGGCTATCCATGCTGGTGAGAACTTCACGGGTTACGGCTTTTGGTAAGTTTTGAAGTAAATCGGCTACATCATCAGCGTCTAGATCCGTCATGGCGTTTGCCACTTCTTGGACGCTCATTTGGTTTAGTAGCCAGGTTTGCAGTTCATCACTTAAATGCTGAAGTACTTCCCCTTCGTTTTCGTCTTCGATTAGCTCCCAAAGTAATTTACGCTCTTTAGGTGGGGATGATTCTAGTAGGTGAGCAACGTCGGCAGGTTGCAGGTCACCGTTAATAATACGACGAGCCTGCGCAATTGCACCGCTGTCTAAAGCAATGCCAAGGTGTTTAATCTTTTTTAGCTGTCTTTCGCCTCTAGGCATAAGCTACCCCTTGTTCCTGCGCATAATTGTACCTTTAATGGTGCAAACAGGCTATTACTTAAGTACAGCCTAAGCTTTGTGAGCTTATGATTTTTCAGGGTTTTTTAGGGTTTTAACGAGATTTTCTATTCATCTTCATCAAATCTATTATTGATTAAATTCAGAACCGCTTTCATGGCAACCGCTTCGTCATCACCGTCTACTTTGACAGTGATTTCGCAACCTTTGCTGGCTGCAAGCATCATTACTGACATAATGCTTTTTCCATCAACGTCTTTGCCGTTGTAAGCAACTTTTATTTTACTTGAATACCCAGAAGCAGTAGATACCAACTTGGCAGCGGCACGGGCATGTAAACCCAGCTTATTTATTATTGTAACGTTATTTTCAATCATAGTGGCCGTATGACAGTGAATATCAAGTTACCTTAGCGGTAGACCCTATCACTGTCTAGTACTTCATCTGAGCATTTGCTTGAATAGGTAAGTTTGGCGAGAGCGGTCTTTATTGCTCTAACTCTCGGTGACGTAATTGAACAGCAGGGAATTGATTTTTGTAGTGCTTGAACAATCGTTCAGCCATATACACACTGCGATGCTGGCCACCAGTGCAGCCAATACTAACGGTCATGTAGGTTCGATTATTATCTTGGAACTCTGGTAACCAGCGCTGTAAAAAACCGTCAATGTGGTCAAACATATCGACTACATTTTTTTCATCCTGCAAAAACTCAACAACAGGTTGGTCTTGCCCTGAATACTTTCGAAGCTGAGGATCCCAGTAAGGATTTGGCAAGCAACGTACATCAAATACGAGGTCGCTGTTTTTTGGGATGCCATGTTTAAAGCCAAATGATTCAAACAGCAGTGACATTTCGTTACCACGATTCTGTACCACTCTGTTTTTAATCATACTGCGTAGCTGGTGCATAGATAAGTTAGTGGTATCTAGTGTTAGATCCGCCATATCTGCAATGTCACGAAGTACGAATCCCTCTTGATTAATAGCTTCCATTAAAGGCACGTCTGGACCTGTTAAGGGGTGCTTACGTCGGGTGGCACTAAATCGAGTGAGTAACATATCTGGGTCAGCATCTAGATAAATAATTTCTAGCTGACAATCCGCGATACTGAGGTTATTGACGATGTTTGAAAAGCTGGCCAAATCTTTGGGAATATTTCTGGCGTCGATACTTACGGCTATGCCTTCGGCCGATTCGTTACCGGTTTGCTGTTCTATAAGAGAAGGAAGCAAGCCCACAGGTAAGTTATCAATACAGTAATAACCCAAGTCTTCAAGTACGTTCAGTGCAGTACTTTTCCCAGATCCACTGCGACCACTGATAATAACCAGTTTCATAAAATCCCTATAATTTAAGTAGTGAAAACTGCAATAGTTTCTACCTGACCAAAGATTATACGCAACATTTATTACAATGGATTTACAGTGTTGCTAGCCGATAGAGGTCTTCGGTTGTCGTTGCTTGACGGAGTGAGTCCCTAAAGACTTCATCATTAAACTTTTGCGCCAGCATACTAAGTGTCTGTAAGTGCTGTTCGGTGGCTTCTTCAGGAACCAGCAGCACGAACACTATATCAACGAGTTGTCTGTCCACAGAGTCAAAGTCTACAGGCTTTTCCAATAAAAATAACGCCCCTAAAGTGTCTTCGCAATCTTGTAGTCGGCTATGTGGAATCGCAATGCCTTCTCCTATGCCGGTGCTTCCCAATTTTTCGCGAGCAATTAACCGTTCATAAATATGATCTGACTGCGAATCTGGGATGCTGTCGGCTAGAAAACCACTGATATGCTCCAGTACACGTTTTTTGCTAGTGCACTGCGCACCCAGTTGGGTGCGTTCTAGGGTTAAAATTTGAGAAATACTTGAGCTCATAAGAGTTAGTGAGTGCTTCCATTTCGATGACTTGTGGTTTTTTCTTTATGTTTAATTAGTTGTCGATCAAGCTTGTCTGCTAATCCGTCGATGGCCGCGTACATATTATCGTCGTCTGCATTTGCATGTAATTCAGCTCCGGCCGCATGCATGGTAGCTTCAGCTTTTTGGGTATGATTTTCAACGGTTAACGTCACTTGGACATTTGTTATGTTATCAAAATGCCTTTCAAGCTTTTCGACCTTTGAGTGGACATAGTCTTTCAGGGCTTGGGTAACTTCTACATGGTGGCCGCTGATATTAATTTGCATAGATGGCTCCTACCGTTGGCACCCCAGAATTAGGGTACGTTAATTAGCTGATAACCTTTAGTATAGGCTACCCGCGAAAACCGTGACTAACTTATATCAACTTTTTAAACTAGCCTTTTACGCTCGTTCGAAGGAGGTATTTGCATGGCCTCGCGATACTTCGCTACTGTACGCCTTGCAACCTTAATGCCTTCTTCTTCTAATATATTTGCAATTTTGCTATCACTTAGTGGTTTTTTTGCACTTTCCACTGCAATTAATTTTTTAATCATCGCTCTTATGGCGGTCGAAGAGCATTCTCCGCCACTGGTGGTACTCACATGGCTAGAAAAGAAGTACTTCAGCTCGAATATACCCCTTGGAGTGTGCATGTACTTCTGCGTAGTCACCCGTGAAATAGTAGATTCATGCATACCAACGGCCTCGGCAATATCATGTAATACCAGGGGTTTCATGGCTTCATCACCTTCTTCAAAAAAGTCCAATTGGAACTCTACAATACGGGTTGCCACTTTTAGTAATGTTTCGTTTCGACTTTGAATACTTTTTAAGAACCAGCGGGCTTCCTGCAAGTGATCTTTAATAAAGTTATTGTCAGGACTTGAGTCAGCACGCTTCACCATGGAAGCATATTGTTCGTTGATGCGCAGTTTAGGTGCGATATCAGGATTCAGTTCTACCCTCCAATCACCTTTAACTTGTCGTACTATTACGTCAGGAATGACGTATTCGCTTGCTTGAGGTGCGATTTGCGAGCCAGGACGTGGGTTTAACTCTTGAATGCCACGAATAACTGTTTTTAGCTCTTCTTCTTTCACTTTGAGTTTACGCATTAAAGCGGCGTAATCTTTCGATCCTAAAAGATCTATATGGTTATCTATTAGCTTTTGAGCCAGCGGTAACCAATCTGCTTCTTGTGGAAGCTGCCTTAATTGCAATGAAAGGCACTCCTGAAGGTCGCGACAGGCCACTCCACTGGGTTCAAAGTGCTGAATGCGATGCAGAACCGCTTCTACTTCGTCTAATTCAATCTCTAGCTCGGGGTCAAGGCTGGTGAGAATGTCGTCCAAATCTACTCTAAGGTAGCCATCATCATTAATACCTTCAATGATATTAATCGCGATTAAGCGATCATTATCCGACATTGGCGTTAGGTTCAGTTGCCACAGAAGGTGGTCTTGAAGATCGTCGGTGGTTCCGTTACGGCTGTCGAAGTCAAAGTCTTCGCCACCGCCGCTGCCACTGCTGCTCATGGAGTCAGTAGAACCAGTACTTGCAGATGCTTGCCAAGTGTCTTCCCAGTCGCTGTCAGTTGAAAGTTCGTCAGGTATGTTTTCAGACCAATCGGTATCGGCTACAGGTTCGTCACTAACGGCTTCTTGTGCAGTAGAAATTTCTTCAGCTGTCGTGTTTTCAACCGCCTCTGACTGAGACGACTGATCGGTAGGTGATTCACTCTCAAACTCCTCGTCTACATCGAGTAATGGGTTTGAATCTAAAGCATTTTGAATTTCTTGCTGTAGGTCAAGGGTAGAAAGCTGAAGTAATCTAATGGCTTGTTGCAGCTGTGGGGTCATGGTCAGCTGCTGACCCATCTTTAATTGTAACGAAGCTTTCATATTTTACTGCTTAAATCCGTAGCAATATATCTGCTGGGTAAATGTTTTCTTATTATAAGAATATACAAGATTACAACTTAAAGTCATCACCTAAATAAATATCTTTTACTAGCTGGTTTGAAAGAACCTCTTCGGCATTACCCTCGGCAATGATATGACCGTTACCTACTATGTACGCTTTCTCGCATATATCTAGGGTCTCACGGACATTATGGTCTGTTATTAGTACGCCTAAGCCACGATCTTTAAGCTGCTTTACGATGCTTTTAATGTCTCCAACTGAAATAGGATCGACCCCTGCAAATGGCTCATCTAGCAAGATAAAAGCTGGGTCTGCAGCCAATGCACGGGCGATTTCTACTCGCCGCCGCTCGCCGCCTGATAATGCCATTCCTAAGCTATCGCGAATATGCTGAATATTAAATTCATTTAATAGACTTTCAAGCTTTTCTTTGCGCTGAGCATTGCTCAGTTCAGGTCGAGTTTCTAATATAGCTAAGATATTATTTGCCACTGTCAGCTTTCTAAATATAGATGCTTCTTGCGGTAAATAGCCAATACCTTGCTGTGCACGGCCATGCATAGGAAGGTCAGTTATATCCTTTCCATCAATAAGGATTTGACCTTGATCGGCGTTCACCAGGTTTACAATCATGTAAAAGCAGGTGGTTTTTCCTGCACCATTGGGTCCTAGTAACCCAACGATCTGGCCGCTTTCAATCGACAGCGATACATCTTTTACAATTTGTCTTGCGCCATAGCTTTTTGCTAAGTGTTTGGCTTGTAGAATGGCCACCGATTAAGGCTCCTTATCCGTTTTTGGTTGTATCACCATACGCACACGTTCTTCCTGTGCGCTGTCGGCTTTTACCCGTTGCTGATTGATCAGGTAGATAATCTTGTCACCAGTGAATACATTGCCTTGTTTTTTAAGTCCTGCATTCTTCAACAGAGTGAGCTCGTCACTCTGTAGGTTGTAAACCAGTCTTTCTCCGTAAGCGATTGTTTTATCTTCATTGGCGTTTAACTGCTGTTCATATTTAGCGGGTTTACCGACGGCAACAAACTCTCTAACGCCACTGTCGGTTTTAACTAAGGTTATCTCGTCAGCATTAATGAGCATTGATCCTTGTTTAAGCTCTACATTGCCTGTGTAAACAAGCTTGCCTTTAAGCTTATCAAGGGCAGCGGTATCGCTTGAGATAGTAATTTCTTGCTCGCTATCGTCCGGCAAAGCTTGTGCTTGCATCGACAAGCTAGCTAGCACCATAACAATAAAGCTTAGGGACTGAAATCTATTGGATCTTTGGATCATGCAAGCCTCTCACTTTAGATTTAAACTGCGTAGTCTGATTGCCCATGTTCATATTCATACCATTAGCCGTTAATTTTGTACTGTCACTTTCAATAATAACCTTAGAATCAGTATCTGCAATTTGCTGGGTTAAATTTATATTTAAAGATTCGGTACTAAAAGAAAATTCTCCGGCGGTTTTTTGCAGTGGAACAATTTGTACATTGCCGGTCAGAATAAGAATTTCACCTTTTATAAGCTCGCCCTCGCTTGATGTGACACCCCATAGAGGAAGGCTGCCTTCGCGTAAAATAACTCGAGGTTTTTCAAATGAAATTGAATTAGTATCTGGATAATGAGTAGCTTTGTCAGCATCAATTTGCTGCTTTAAGGAACCCTCTTTACCATAATTGCTTAATTCTAAGCCTTCAATGAAGTAATCAGGCTCAGCTTTAATAGCATTATGAGCTACTTGTTTGTCCACATTTTCTTCATCTTGAGAAAAGTAATAGGCAACTATAAATGCAGTAATTATAGTGACAATGTAGCGTCTGCGCATTAAATAACCCCAGCTCGAAGTAAGTCATGCATATTTATAACGCCCACAACACGCTCATCTGTTACTGATACAAGGGCGTTAATTTTCTTCTCTTCCATTACTTGAAGCGCTTCGGCAGCCAGTTTTTCAGGGTCAATGGTAGAGCATGAAGTGGTCATGACATCTGATACAGGAGTGGTGTGGAAATCCACATCTTTATCCAATGCACGACGTAAATCCCCATCAGTAAATATGCCTAGCAGGCCATCGTTATCGTCTAGTACAGTGGTCATCCCCAAGCCTTTTTGCGTCATCTCCATCAATGCTTCTTTAATGGAGGTTTCTGCTGACACTTTTGGAATTTGGCCGGCGCAATGCATGATAGTTTTTACTTTTAACAGTAATCGCCTGCCTAAACTGCCACCTGGATGGCTAAAAGCAAATTGTTCGGCGGTAAAACCACGGGCTTCTAATAAGCTAATGGCCAGCGCGTCACCCATAACAAGCGCAACTGTAGTGCTTGAGCTAGGGGCTAAGTCTAGTGGGCACGCTTCTTTGTCAACACCTACATTTAAGTGACTGTCTGCGGCTAGGGCTAGAGTAGAATTGTCTTTGCCAGTTAGCGCAATTAAGGGTATTTGAAGGCGTTTTAATAATGGTAGCAGAGTGGTTACTTCACCAGATTCACCTGAGTTAGACAGTGCAATCACAACGTCATCAGCGGTGATCATCCCCATGTCGCCATGAGCCGCTTCGCCTGGGTGCACAAAAAAGCTAGGGCTGCCAGTACTTGCCAGAGTAGCAGCTATTTTGTTGCCAATATGACCAGACTTTCCCATACCTGTGATAATGATGCGGCCTCTGCAGTTTAGCAATAAATTGCAGGCTTTATTCAGTGCTTCGTGATCTAGGCGAGCCAATAAGTCATTCACAGCATCTCGCTCAAGAGTGATGGTGCGCTGAATTGAAGAGATAAAATCTACTTGGCTCATTATTTTGCTCATTTAACAATAAATGTAATGGAATCTATATGGTGATTTTAGGTGTGGTTAATTACCTAAGTCCCTAGGCGTTTTAAGCTTGATATACTAACAAGCTTAGGTATGAAAAGTACCCTAGTAGTAATAAGCTACCAGCACTGCGGCCAACTCGGCCCTTAGCGCGGAACATGAAAATAAAGGCAATTAAAAATAATGTAAGAAGTAGCATGGTGCCATAGTCGCGGTAAAGTACCTCTTGGTCGATTACTGTGGTGGCAATTAGGCCCGGAATTGGCATAACGGCTAATAAATTAAATATATTTGATCCTACAACATTACCGATAGCAATATCATGATGACCTTTCAGTGCGCTGGTAATGCTGGCTGCTAGTTCAGGCAAGCTGGTGCCTATGGCGATAATAGTTAAGCCGATAATTAACTCACTGATACCAAAATTGCGTGCCACCTCTACAGCGCCCCAAACTAATATTTGTGCACTGAACATTAAGGCAACTAAACCCACAAGCAACCAAATAATAGCCTTACTACGAGTCATGGAATTAAGCTCTTCAGCCTCTTCTTCGTCCATACCAGCAATACCTTCTTGATCTTCACTACCGCGAAATAGCCAAACTATAGTAATGGCTAAACATATAAACATTACAATCGAGTCAATTAAGTCGATGCTAAGATTTAGTAATGCAAAGCCAGCCACAAGTGTAACAATAAACAATATAGGCAGCTCTTTTTTCAGCATTCTAGACTGAATAGGAAGCGGTGCAATTAAAGCTGTTATGCCCAAGACTAATCCCATGTTGGCAATGTTAGAGCCTATAGCGTTGCCAATGGCCAGCACACCGGACCCTTGAAGGGATGCGGTGGCACTAACAAAAATTTCGGGAGCTGAGGTGCCCAGTGAAACAATGGTCATACCGATTAAAAGGGGCGACATACCTAATTGTTTGGCCGTTGCGGCAGCTCCAAGTACGAATTTATCGGCGCTCCATACTAAAATAATCAAACCTGCAATAATGGCAAAGCTGGCCAGCAACATAAAAAAATCCTTAAAAACAAATATGCGGGCATTCTACAGGCTTTTTACGGGCTAACAAGCTTCGTCAGCG
>JBLHVV010000110.1:0-10615 GCA_047628755.1 Crocinitomicaceae bacterium
GACGGACTGTGTGGTTACCCGCGTTCGCGAGTAGGACCGACTGTATGGATACCTACGTTCGCGAGTAAGATGGACTGTTGCTAAAGGAGACGAGCTTTGCACTGGTAAGCCTTGTGGACCCATTACATAGCGTTGGTTTTAGTCCCTTGGCTTGCCCATATAATCATTTCGGTGCGCTCTTCATCTGTCATCTGAGTCATGTTACCCAATGGCATATAGTTGGTTTGCAGCGCAGGGATAATTCGTGCTTTGTTAGCGCTTAGCTGCTGTACGGTTTCTAACATTATTCCAGCTGGTGCAGCTGAGAATGCGACATTTGTAGGGTTAGCGGCATGACAGCTTGAGCAGCGTAACTCAGAAATTTCTACCACACGAATATCCGTTACCTGATTTGACACTGTGACTTCAACCGGCTTAGGTATCATAAAACCGATAATGCAAAACAATACAATAGTAGCGACTACTATAATCCAAGGCTGATGATTGTCTTGATGCTTAAGGTTAAAGTAATGACGAACAAATGCAGCATTCACACAAATTAAAGCTAAAATTAACCATGCCTGGTCATGGCCATAAGTCATTGGATAATGATTACTTATCATGATGAATATTAATGGCAGAGTTAGATAATTATTGTGGGTTGAACGCAATTTTGCAAAAGCGGCCGGCGCCGAACTCGGCTTTTCTCCAGCCTCAATAGCCCGTACTAATTCCCGCTGTGCTGGCATAATCCCAAAGAATACGTTACCGGCCATAATACTACCGATTAATGCACCCACATGCATATACGCTGCACGATCACTAAAGATCTCACCTAATGCATAAGCCGCAAATATTAAAGCCGAAAATAAAATAGCTCCAAACACTTTTGAATAATGTTGCAATGGACTTTTAACTAGCACTTCATAAAAGGTAAACCCTCCTAATAAAAAGGCTAAGCTAATACCAATGGCTTGAATTTGAGTAAGGTCCATTTTAATTGGGTCAATTAAATATTGATCGGCACCCCAATAATACATAACAGACATTAATGCAAAGCCCGTTAACCATGTGGTATAGGCTTCCCATTTGAACCAATGTAATTTTTTTGGCATTTGTTCAGGTGCAAGTTCGTATTTAGCCACTTCATAAATACCCCCCCCATGAATGGACCATAAATCACCTTTAATCCCTTTATCTTTTTTCCATTGCGGTGGCTCCCGTAAACTAAGATCTAGCCACACAAAATAAAATGAAGCTCCTATCCAAGCTACACCTGTTATTACATGAACCCAGCGGAAAAACATGTTCAGCCAGTCGAATAAATACGCTTCCATACCTTCTCTCTATATTTTAAAATTTAGTTAACTTATTATTATCGAATTACTTTTTATAAATTTGCTCGCCAGCAACATATGTTTCAGCTATGGATCGATCATCACCCAATATCATCAGACTAAATAAAGCTTCGTCTAGTGATTTACATTTCGATTGTTTTCTAGCCATTAAGGCCGTACTTTCTAAGTCGACCACAATAAAGTCTGCTTCCTTACCGCTTTCAAAGTTACCAATTTTATCATCTAGCATTAACGTTTTAGCATTGCCTAATGTGGCCATATAAAAAGCTTGTTTAGCATCTAAACTATAGCCATTTAACTGACAAACTTTATAAGCTTCACTTAAAGTTTGTAACATTGAAAAACTGGTACCACCACCTACGTCTGTCGCCACACTCACTTGAGTATTAAATTTATTGGCTGTTTCTAATTTAAACAGTCCACTTCCTAAAAATAAATTAGACATTGGACAAAATGAAATACTCGATTGTGTATCTGCGAGACGCTTAAAATCTTCGTCTTCCAAATGTATACCATGAGCAAATACGCTACGTGGGCCTAATAAACCATAGTGGTCGTATATATCTAAGTAACTTTTACGCTCAGGGAATAACTTCATGGTAAATGCAATTTCATCTTTATTTTCAGATAAGTGGGTTTGCATATAGACAGACGGATTATTTTTTAATAATTCTCCTGCTTTTCCCAATTGCTCTCCTGTAGACGTAATAGCAAAGCGTGGTGTCACTGCATATAACTGACGGCCATTACCATGCCATTGATCAATTAGCGCCTGACTGTCATCAAAGCTCGACTGTACATCATCACATAATTCGTCAGGTGCATTACGATTCATCATTACCTTACCGCAGATCATTCGAGTATTACGTGCTGAGCTCGCTTCAAAAAAAGCATCCACTGACTGTTTATGCTTAGTACCGAATACAAGCGCTGTGGTTGTGCCATTTTTAACTAATTCATCTAAGAAAAAGTTAGCTGTCTCTTTGGCAAAATCTGGGTCTTCGAACTGAATCTCTGTTGGAAAAGTATAGTTATTCAACCAGTCTAATAATTGTTTGCCATAAGATGCTATTACATCTACTTGCGGGTAATGTATATGAGTATCAATAAATCCAGGCATAATAATTTTATTTTTAAAGGTTTGAATATCTAAACCATTTAAATCTTTTAACAGATCAGCAGCGTTACCTACTTGCTTAACTGTATCGCCATCTACTACTAAGATACCGTCATCAAAATACTCGGCTTCGGCTTCGGCTTTAAAATGTAATATTGATGAACGATAGGCTTTAATGGCCATAATTAAATTCTCTAAGTGTTGGAATAATAAATATTTTTAAGATAAAAGCACATGCCTTTATTTACGGTCGATTGTGATGTTCATAGTAGAATCAAAGTCCATTTCTTCTAGATTATTACCACTGCCCAAGCGATCAACCACCCAAAAATCGGTTACCTGGTCTAAGGCCAATAAAGGATGATGCCAGCAATTGGCTTTGTAGCTTACCCCCTGCAAACTTGGTCCAGAGCCATCGGCAATAAACAGTTTTAGTGTGTCAGGATCAGGGGCATCTTTTCCTAAACAAACCAGCACTAAATATGGGAGACCATTGGTGGGTAAAAATGCCTGACTGCCTAACGGATGACGCTCCATCATGGTAATGTTCATTGGCATTGTCCGTGGTTGAGCTCTGAAGATATTAATAATCCCCATACTTCCACTCATGTCATTACCCAACGTCACATCACTTAAACGGTGGTAGCGTTCAGTGGTACCTTCATTAATCATGATGGGCTTGCCACCTACTTCAACCAAATCACCAAATAAAGAAAATGCTTGTTGGGTTAATGGCTGGGGAATTAGCGTAATACTTTTTCCAGTCATTACGAACCTCTGTAAGTAGAAAAGCCATTAGCGCTTAATAGCAACGGTATATGGTAGTGTTGATCGGGTGCTGTTAAACGAAAATCAATGGTGACGCTTGGATATAAACATTCTTGGTTCAATTGATTAAAATATCCGTCTGTATCAAAAACCACTCTGTAGATTCCTGACTGACGCTCTTCTTCACCCATCCAGTCTATAATACGACCATCTGAATTAGTTTTGTGTTTCGCTATTTGAACAAAATCATGGGCTACTTTACGGTATAGAGTCACGTCTACGTTTGCCGCTGGCTTACCAAGGTTCACATCTAAGATATGTGTTGTGATGGGTGATTTCATAAATTTTCTCTCTATTTTTCTGTTATTTCGAAGCGATTCTGCCATTCGCTTACGGGCAAGCCGCTACATTATTCGGCTAAGCCAAACAATTTATCAATTCGTAATGCTGTTATCTTGCTTTGCTCTACAGACGCATTTTTTAGCTCGGTGGCACGATCATTCGGCAATCGTGCATTAAGGATTGCTAACATCTCTGCTGCACTTTTACCGGTGGCATAAACAATAAAAATAAAACCATTTTTTTCATCATATTCGTTATTACCATCAGACAATGCCTGCAGTGTTTTTTCGGTTGCTACGTTCACACCACTTTGTTCATTTATCGCCAAACCTTTTGTGCTGGCATATTTTTTACGTAAGCTTGAAACATCACCTATCTTAGGGTGACCTTCAAACGCTTGTAAAAAATCTGAATCTGAACAATCAGTCCAAACATCCAGCGCAGTTTGGTGCGTATGGGCCACACTTTTAAATGGACGAGCTTGCTCCATAGCTGCAATCCATGTGTCGCTAGTGCAGCAGCTACCAAATATTTGAAAGGCTGCGGCTTTATTTAAATTGTTCAGTTCATCTACATTCATAATGTTTAACCTAGACTAGCCATTAAATTATTTTTCTTGTGGAAAACCAAATACACGTAAACGGCTTATCCCACCATCTGGGTACATACTTAAGCGCACATGAGAGAATGTTATATCACCACTTAGCACTTCATCTTTATAAAAGTGTTCGGCGTCTGCTGTTAATTTTTCACGACCAATAACAGTTATCCACTCTGTACTATCATCAGGCGTATCACCTTTTGACAAATTAACGGCTTCTAAAGAAAATGTATCGGGGAAATTGCCTTTAAAATGAGCGGTATCAATCACCACTTTTTTAATATTACCTACGGCACCTAATTTAACGATTATCCAATCACTTTCACGACCACCGCGTCTTCGCTTAGTCTCCCAACCATCACCCATGTCTTTACCACGGTTAGGCATTATTAAGTTTTCCATGTTTGAGAAAAACATATCGGTACATTCAATTGGACGACCACCATTCTTAACGTAGGCAAGATCAATGGGTTCGCCAGGTAAAAACCAATCCCAATCAATAACTGGTTCACCATATACACGTAAGCGAGCAACACCACCGTCTGGATAGATATTTAAACGTAAATGAGTAAATGCTGCGTTGGTTTCAATATCAAAAAAGTTATCACTATCTGGTTGGACATCAGATGTAGTTAATACATCGATCCACTTTGTTTTTTGATTAGGTGCAACGGCTGAAACACAGCCTTCAATAGATACCTTCTGTGGCGCATTACCAGCAAAGTGACGCGTGCAGACGTTCATACCATGAATAATCCCTTTTGCACCCAATTTAATAACACACCAGTCATGACCCAATACACGCTTACGACGAGATTCCCAACCGTCCATCCATTTACCCCGATCAGTATATTTGTCGTCAATAAATACTGGGGCTGCAGGCTTAAGTAAGTTTTCCATTTCGGCAAAAAAATCATCACTGCATTCTAAAGTTTGAGCACCCAGACGAGCTGCGGCTAAATCAATCCAAGTTTTGTAAGGGTGTTGCTCTTTGTGTTGCATGGTTTCTCCAATTATTTTTATTACTAAAGGATCTCTTTATATATTTAGTAATGCAGCCTACTTTCCTGTTACCAAACTAATGTCACTACTCTGTATCTGTTTTTTAATGTCTTTCCAACTAATACCTTGGCGTAATTCTTTTTGCTCTCCTTGATGCTGAAAAGCAATAAGTTGAGCTGCCATTGATACAGCTACCTCCATGGGTAACTTTCCTGGAATATCGAGCAAACCTACTGGGCAAATTACGCTGTCTATCTGTTGTTGCGTAAAGTTTTTATGACGTAAGCGCATTTGAAAACGCTCAGCTTTTGTTTGCGAGCCAATACAGCCAATAAAGGAAAAGTCTTCACGCTTTAAAGCAGCCTCTACCAGCTCAAAATCTAGCTGATGATTATGGGTCAGTATTAATATCTGACTACCTTTTGGTAATGTGTTAATTATATCCACTGGGAATTCTTCAATACATTTTTTTATATTTTTGGATACTTCAGTGGGAAATTGATCAGCTCGACTGTCTACCCAGCGAACTTGGGCTGGTAAACCGGCCAAAATATTCATTAACGCCTTGGCCACATGCCCTGCACCAAATACTGTTAAATTTAGACTCTGATGAACAAAACTTTCCATTAAAACTGTAACACTGCCTCCACAGCATTGACCCAGTGATGCACCTAATGGGAAATGTTCTATATGATTGCCCGCTTGGCCATTGGCCATCATTTCTCTGGCTTTATTCATCACACTGAACTCTAAATGGCCACCACCTAACGAATCAAAATCGTCGTCTTCCGTTATTACCATTTTACTGCCCTGGTCCCGGGGGATCGATCCCGCCGCCCCCAATACAGTAGCAATGACATAGCTCTGACCATTTTGCTCACAGTGTTGGACGGCATCAAACCATTTAGAAAATTTCATAATTAGCTATTCTCTTGGCAATACATAACTGCATTTAAAACACGTTCTGGTGTAGCGGGTGTGTCCAAAGGTGGATTCACTTTATAATTGCCCACACTTGCTGCAGCATCCCGCAGTGCCAGCCATGCTGCCATTCCTAACATTAACGGCGGTTCGCCCACTGCCTTAGAATTGTAAATTGTGTCCTCAGCATTAGCACGATGAAATAAAGACGTGTTAAATATCTTGGGCATATCGGCCGCCGTGGGAATTTTATAAGTTGCTGGGGCATTCGATGCCAAACGGCCGTTATCATCCCAGTTTAATTCCTCAGTGGTTAACCAGCCCATTCCTTGAACATAAGCCCCTTCTATTTGACCAATATCAATAACAGGATTTAATGATTTACCTACATCCTGAATAATATCGGTACGCAGCATTTCGTATTCACCCGTTAGCGTATCAATTTCTACTTCGCTACAAGCCGCACCTAATGCGTAATAAAAGAATGGCCGCCCTGTGGCAGTAGCGCGGTCATAATGAATTTTGGGTGTTTTATAAAACCCCGTAGTAGAGAGTGAAACGCGATTTTGATACGCCATTTCTACAAATGGCCCAAAGCCTATCCATTCTTCATTATCATTTTTAGTGATGACCACATGATTGTTTTCAAAACGAACGGCGTCTTCCTTAATAACCCATTTTTCACAGGCAAAATCTATCAGTCGACCTTTTAAAATAATGCAGGCGTTCTGTGCAGCCTTACCATTGAGGTCGGTACCTGAGGATGCCGCCGTTGGTGAAGTATTAGGTACTTTTTCAGTGTTAGTGCTGCTTACTTGCACCATATCTAAATCAATATCAAATTCGTTGGCCACTACTTGAGCTACTTTGGTAAACAGGCCTTGTCCCATTTCTGTACCACCATGATTTAAATGCACACTGCCATCAGTATAAATATGGACCAGCGCACCAGCCTGATTCAAATGCTGCACTGTAAAAGAAATACCGAATTTAACAGGTGTTAAGGCTATACCCCGTTTTTTATAAACATTAGCATTGTTAAAAACAGTAATTTCGTCACGGCGCTTACGGTATTCACATTCATGTTCAAGTTGTTCAATTAACTCTTTCATGTGGTAGTTTTCTATTAGCTGGCCGTAATGAGTTTTATCACCGTCTTGATACAAGTTTTCTTTACGAATATCTAAAGGGTCACGTCCCACTGCGCGTGCCACATCGTCAATAATATATTCCGCTATAACCGTTCCCTGGGGGCCGCCAAAACCACGGAAAGCCGTGTTTGAAACCGTATGTGTTTTACAACGATGACCCACTACACGAGTGTCTTGCATGTTATATGCGTTATCGCTGTGGAACATTGCACGGTCAACAATGGCATCTGATAAGTCAGGTGAATAACCGCACTTACCTGCCACCATAATATCTGCGCCCATTAATTTGCCCGAATCGTCAAAACCAATTGTGTAAGTATTATAAAAATCATGACGCTTGCCTGTCATTACCATGTCGTCGGCACGAGACAATCGAATTTTTATTGGACAACGCAATCTGTGTGCAAGTAAAGAAGCCATGCATGCCCAAGGGGCAGCTTGAGTTTCTTTACCACCAAAACCTCCACCCATTCTGCGCACTTCTACCTGAACATAGTTGATGGGTATATCTAAAACTTCTGCGATTAACTTTTGAACTTCAGTTGGGTGCTGGCTAGACGTGAATACTTTCATTCCACGATCTTCCGTGGGCACAACATAACTAACCTGGCCTTCAAGATAAAAGTGCTCTTGCCCTTTTACATAAAGCTCGCCGGATAATGTATTAGGGGCTTTTTTTATAGCCGCTGCAAAGTCACCTTTTTGCATACTATGAGTGGGACGAACAAAAAAGTTTTCTTTCAATGCGTCTTTTACTTCTAGTATGGCTGGTAATACTTGGTATTCTACTTTGGCTAACTTAACGGCACGCTTTGCTTGTTCAAATGAGTGGGCTGCCACTGCAAATAATGGCTGGCCTATAAATTCGACTTTTCCGTCTGCAAATAATGGGTCGCCCTTAAATACTGGGCCAATGTCTGTTTCTCCCGGTATATCATCAATCATTACAACATCTATAACACCGTCTGCTAATCTAACTGCAGATAGATCCATGCTAATAATATTGGCATGGGCTTTTGTACTTTGCCCGACGGCAACATGTAATGTACCAGCCAGCTCGGCCATATCGTCGACGTAAATTGCATCGCCTGTTACATGTTTTTCTGCACTTTCATGCATCATACTCTTGCCACTTTTGCCTTTGGCAGGACGCTTACGGCGATCTTCATATGAGTCGAATTTCGAAGACATATAGCTCATATTAGTGGCCTCCTTGTACTGAATTTGTTTGAGCAACCAGTACTTCTGGTGAAAATAATTGTAGGCCTGTTTTGATTATTAAATTGCTGGCCACGTTTAAACGATATTCAGGAGTGGCACGAACATCTAATATTGGCGAGTAATCATGTTTGATTTGTTGAGCAGCCCGTTCAAAGCTTTCTAATGCGAAATCAGCACCATTCAAGCTGGCCTCTGTTTTTTCTGCACGCAGCGGAGTTGCTGCCATACCGCCACACGCGATACGTGCATTGGCAATTTTTCCATCTTTATTGTCTAAGCGTACTGCCATTAATACTGCTGATATATCGTCTTCTTTTCGCTTGCTTACTTTGAATACATGCAAGTGTTGATTGCTTAGTAGTTTAGGAACAATCAATGCGCTTAGATATTCGCCTTTGTTCATTGCAGTTTGCTTGTAGCCAGTAAAAAAATCATCAATAGCCACTTCACGCACCCCTTCGCTAGAAGATAATTCAACCCGTGCCTCCAAAGCCATGAATACAGGAGGGGTGTCTCCGATAGGAGAGGCATTGGCCACATTGCCACCTAATGTGCCTAGATTGCGAATTTGAACAGCCGCTATTCTATCAATCAGCATGGCGAAAGACGGAAAGTGCTTGGCTAGATGGGTTTCTGAATCGGTATAACTGACCATGGCGCCAAACTTCATTGCGTGTTCTGTTTCTGTCACTTCGGTCAATGTTTTAATTTTATGTAAACAAATTATAATTTCGAACTGCTTAAACATCTGGGTGATTTCTAACCCCAAGTCTGTGCCACCGGCCCAAAGGGTGGCATTAGGGTGCTGTTTTAATATCAGCTTAAGCTGATCTTCAGATTCAGGCACAAATAACTTGCGACCCTCGTAGTCAATACTGGCCTTTAAATGGCCATCTCTGCACTCTTGTTGTGCAATAGGATCAAATTGCACCACTGGAGTTGCTGATATTGCTGCTGTGGCAGATGGCCCAGGGTATTGGCCCATGGCTTTTGCCGCCTCAATAATTGGACGATAACCAGTACAGCGGCAAAGGTTGCCTGATAATGCTTGATAAATGTCGTGCTCAGTAACGGCGCTGCCTGATTTATTTGCTATTTTATTTTGGTACAGTGCAGCCAGTGAAGCGACTATACCAGGTGTACAAAAACCACATTGAGAGCCGTGATGCTCAACCATGGCGGTTTGTACTGGGTGCAATTGCCCCTCTGTGCTTAAGCCCTCGACGGTAATAATGCTCTTACCGTCTATCGAGCCTAGCAAAGCAATACACGCATTCATGGCCTGAAATGAAACGACACCAGAATCATCCTGCTCCACCATTAAAATAGAACAAGCTCCACAGTCACCGCCTGCACAGCCCTCTTTAGTTGCAGGCAGTGCAATTTTGGTGCGCAGATAACGTAAAACCGTCCAATTTGGGTCGATTTTATCTTCCTTTACCAACTGTCCATTAATCGAAAACTGAATCACAGCAACCTCTACTCATTTATACGTGCGTTGAAATATCGTCAAATTAAGGCCTATAAAAGATAGTTAAAGCCTTTTAAAACGCTTATTGTATTTTTAGTATCAAAAAACAAGTCATTCATTTTCTGACCATTCGGTCAGTTTTGCAATGTTTTTTACATCTTATTTAGCAATTACATCTATTGGCAAGCAATTTGCAAACCAATACTGTCTAAATGGTCAACATAATTTACATAGGTTCCTTTATATTAGTATGAGTCGTCTAACTTTACAGGGAATATGGAAGCGATATCCCGGATGTATCGCCAACCAAGATATTCACATTAATGTACCGTCTGGAGAAATACACGCTTTACTTGGCGAGAATGGCGCCGGTAAAAGTACCCTAATGAAAATCATTTATGGCGTGGTAAAGCCTGACGCTGGGGACTTTTATTGGGAAGGTGAAAAAATTACAGTAAGCGGGCCTGCTCAAGCTCGGGGGTTGGGCATAGGCATGGTGTTTCAGCACTTCTCATTATTTGAAACACTCACGGTTGCTGAAAACATTTCTTTAAGTCTTCCAAAACAACAAAGTAAAGACATGGCAGCTTTAAGCCAGCGCATACGGGAAGTATCCACCCACTATGGCATGGCGCTCGACCCAGAACGTTACGTGCATACCCTTAGTGTAGGCGAACAGCAACG
>JBLHVV010000111.1:0-10121 GCA_047628755.1 Crocinitomicaceae bacterium
GCGAGAATGTGTTGCTGTTTCTCGGCTCTCCCTGGTTTATCGACGCTTCAGAGATCGTAATACATAAACTGAATTTTGCAGGTTTCGCCGTCCACAGTGCGGTCGTTGACATGCTCAAGGTATCGCTCAGTACTCATAGCTGGGAGTTTGAGAATCTAGGGAAAGGGTCGCTTTTACTCACTTCCGTTAGTTATCACGAATTTATAACTGGCTGAATTATCTTAAATTAGAAAGGTCGCTAAGAGGCGGTTTAGTGGCAAAAACTAGTCGCTTAGCTTCAAAGCGAACAGACTAAAATCAGCTCATTTCAAAACAGCACATAATATCGGCAATGGAGCTTTTGAAATTTTGTAAGAATAAAGGAGAATAATGGAAATTAATCTGACAGAGCCCGCTCGGAAGCACTGAAGTTTTTTGTCTATTAATAATGGATTTTCATTGAAACCATTAATGGCATAATTTTTCCTTCATGAAAGAAAAAGTTAAGAACCTAACTCTTTAAAAACCAACCCAGTGAAGTGATTCTCATCATACTTAGATTTAAAATCTTTGGTCGCAAAACTAGACCTTAGTTTGTTAGTAGAAGATTTAAATATACAATGACTCGATATCTGGCTCTCATCAAACTTAACGTTACCCTGCACTATATGTATCCCTGAATTAACAATATCTTCAGCACCTGTAAGATCAGTTGCGCTTGCGGGTATTACGAATAATGTATTAAACATATAGTATGTTTCACCATCTATGAGTAGCGGTAAAAACTCTCCAGATGGGGCCATAATATCTCTAAAAGCTAAATAAGCTTTCGGACTCAAAATTATATTACCTAATGCCCAAGTGGTAATATCGGGTAATGCTGTATCCTTTCCTGTGTAGTTATCACTAGCATAAAAAGAAACATTAGGAGCAACCCAGCTATCTAGTCTTGGTTTAGCGCGAAAGCGCTGACTATATGACGGCATTATGATCGCTAATGCCAAAACATCTAGTGTTAACGAATAATAGTTTTCATAATCATCTTCAATTAAGTAAGTCATAGTTTACGGTTCTTTTCTGGCCAGTCGCTATATTCAGCGTGGTCTATTTCTTCTTGTAATTTCATCTCATCACTAATATTACCGTGGAGAAGTTGGACTCTAACAGTACTAAGAAAAGCACGTACCTGATTATCATCATCCATCATCGTGATAGTGTTTTCAATCCAACGGTAATAAAGTTGTCTATGTATTCTATTGTGACCAATAGCATTAGAATAAATAGTAGGACGTGCATCAGCTTTTGATTTAGGTATCCACGTACCGTTATCAAGATCATCTAAGCGAATAGCAATAGCAATAGCAATAGAGCCAGACTGTGTGAAAACTCGAATTTGAGCTGAAAATGAACTTAATTCATGCCTAACAAGCTATGTAAACCATTCTGCAGTATATGGAGGGGGTGTGTTTTTTCTTGGTGAATGGATGACTATTTTGAAAAGCCCGCTCACGCAAGCGTAATAAGCTTGAAATTGGACATTACAGCCTGATATTAAGTCTATAGTGACTTGGTCATTAACTCTTTTATCAAACCGCTCACTCCGAAAATTGAGATCATGCGTTTGAGGTTGTATGCCAGAACATGCAAGTTCATTTCAGTGTTTACTCCTTTAAATCCTGGTGTCAAAAGATGAGTGGGCCCCATCCAGAATTTGATTGTTCCAAAGGGGTGTTCTACGGTACTTTTTCTGATGAGCATGCTGTCAGTTCTAGCCTTAAGTTGCGCTGTCATCATTTCAATTCGATCGGCACGCTCCCAGCGTCTAATTTTACGAGGGACGGGACTTTTATTGCACTCCTCTTTCATGGAGCACACTCTAAAATTTTTACGCTGCAACTGTAGTTTCTGTAGAGTAGACCTTTATCAGTAAATGTACCTCTAGGTTTTAATTCTTGCTTAGCAGGGCAAATATATTGGTCTTTTTCGACATCATATTAAATAATGATTTATTTAAAATTCATTTCTTCTCGCTGCCTAATGTATCAATTCCTGGAACAAGTGGTGTCATACCCGCATCCTGTGCATCTATAATGTCTTGACTGCTGAAGTAGCCCTTATCAGCCAGTACCGTAATCTCATTAATGTTTTGTGTGGTTTGTATAGAAAGATATTGATTTAGAAAACGGGTGCCTCTACGTAATACGTATTGAAGTTGAAGGGGGAATTAATTGCCCGAAAGAAATGGTGCGCGAACGTAAAATTGAATTAATCGATCCTGCAAAATTTTGGCTATACAAAAATGAAGCATACCGCTCATATATAGCCTGTGGAAGTATTAGTAACTCAAGATAATTCGATAACCAAATTAAAGAACACTACTCGGTGGTCGAGCCCTAGCAACAGATAGCGCAGTCCTGTTTATATCTAAAAACACTGTGTTTTTAGATATAAACAGGACTATATAATACCGGGTTATTCCTCAACTTTGCACCACGTTTTAGTCTATGATATTTATTATTTACGTATAGACTGAAGTGCTTTCAATACGATTTCATGATTGGCTTTGGCTATTTCCAAAATATGTTGCACTGAATCTATATCGACTTGATAGTAATTCCCTTCTTTAAATCTCGTTACAACATCTGAAATAGCCTTTAGAGATGAATCAGCATATTTGATGAGTTGCTTATTTATTGCGCTGTATTTTTTCTGAATAATGTTGAATAGCTGCTTGAACGCCTCTTTGTTAAGCGATTCTAAATCTTTAGCGTCACCTATCAGCATCGCAAATGTAGTATCCAAATCTTCATATAATGCAGTGCACACAAGATCGTAAGCTGGAGATAATGAGATAGCGCCATCCGCTAAAACAAGAAAAGAGAAATTCTTCGCATGAGCGTCATAGTTACCAATTACGAGGCTAAAGATAAGTCGCTTGAAAACTTCGATATCATCCTTTACCGGAACCAAACTAAACTGGTTAATCTTTGAAAAGAGTTCTTTAAAACCAGGACCTCTACTAACCTCATACTTCATGGTTGATGGAATTGAACATAACTGACACAAATCTTCTTGTTGAAGGCGTTGAGTCCCCTCTTTCGTGGTGTTTAACTGATTTGTACGAACACGGTCGTAACGCTCAATTAATAAAGCATCAGATTCATTTCCACTTGCATCGTTAACCTCTAGGAGAGAGACTTCTGCTGTATTAATGCTCGCAAGCTTGGCAGCTTTCATACAAATATATTCGTTATAGACAAGGGACTTGAATCGATCATCTTTGCGGGCTGGTTTTATGATGTGAGTACTAGGTGCATCTTTCGTCTCAAATGTTTTTCCACCTTTACGAATGACAGGTAACTTATTCTGAGCACCCGCTAAACTCAAACGATTGCCAACCTCCCCCTTTTGCGAACTAACATTGAAAGGACGATCTTGAATATCTAGCAATAGCTGACTAAGCCCCTCATAACTTAACTCACTATCTACTATGGTATCTTCAAATTTTGGCGTATTTCCTTCAAGCTGTATTGAAAGCGCACCCGCAACATCCCCACCTAACAACTCGATAAAACGTGAAAAATTACCTTCTTCAATTTTATTTTGACGCTGAATCAGAGAGCGAATTTCACCCTCAGGCAATAGGTTCTCTATAAATGGGAAAACGACACTGTCTTCATGCTGCTTAATACTTAAAGGAATAGTTAAAGAAATCGAAGGGCCTTTTTGCTCCATGTAAACATCATCGTAGATAAAGCTCATACGCATAGCCTTATCGATATTCAACTTACCGACAAAAGCATCATTGAAATAAACGTCGAAAGTATTTAATTCCTCTACTTTTGAAGCATCCGTATTCACACCATCACCTCAACATCAATTCCAAAACCTTTCAATACATCAAATAGCTTATTTAAACGCTTCTTTGGCTTTCCATTTTCGATGGTAGATAGAAATCGCGGTGAGACGTTACAAAGCGCGGCCCCAGTTATCTGGTCGAGCCCAAGCTCCTTACGTTTGGCTGTTACGATTGCGCCAGTACGGGCGGGGTTGAATAGAACCGGTATATTCATGCCTAGAGCATGAGCAACTTTAACTAGGCTATCGACTTCGACGGTTTCCTTTCCGTTCTCCAGTTGGGAGATAAACTTAGGCGAGACATTAGCCGAAGTCGCTAACATAGCCCCATTAATCATTGCAGAGCGACGACGTTTCATTATTAGATCTAAAAGCTCTTTTACAGTACGAATTTTCATAAGCCACCTTATAAATTACCGATCAGTACTATAGCAGCACTTTGATCTCCCTTGCAAAATAATACTACCGATCAGTACTATTACCACTCACAAAGCCAATAACTCAGTAAATATTACCGTTCAATACTATTAATTTCATTTGGAGCTTTGTCTTATATATATTTTCAACGCGTTAGATTCTCTAAGTCTTCATACAAAGTTGTAGAGTCTAGAACTCCCGTAAGTAGTAATTCAGAACTCGGCTTAACCCTCACAACCCCTTACTATATGGGCTTCTTAATTTTTAGATGGGTTTGTATGGGTTACAATATGTTAGCTATTTGCCCAAAAATTTGAGGCGCCAGCTAAAAAAATCATGCACTCTTTACCGAACTAGGAGTTGTTCGCTCTCAGACTTTAATGTAAATCTTTTTGATTAACCTACACACCTTTTGGGTTAATCAAACATCAGCTTAAAATAAATACGATCTAATAGTTTTTAATTTAGATTTATACCTGGTTTCAGTAAACCACTTAAGTGGTTTTTCAATATTTATCTACTGTATACCTTTCTATGCACTACACAGTGGTATTTGCCTGCCAATACCAAACGCTCGTGGGTGAACTCTAAGAACTGGGGCTGCCTGTTGGCGTTTATATTCCGCTTTACGAACCATTTTTTTAACCTTCGTCACCACTGCCATACTTACATTTTTTAGTGTGACTTCGTATTGCTCTTTTTCTTTATTCGTTAGGTAATCTTCTTCGATGTACAAGTGCAAAATGGCATCTAGAATGGAGTAAGTCGGTAAAGAGTCGCTGTCTTTTTGGTCAGGTGACAACTCCGCAGAAGGTTCTTTATCAATAATGGCGCTAGGAATAACTTCTCTTTCGAATACCACCTTATTCAGAAAACGTGCGTACTCGTAAACTTCCATTTTATAAAGATCGCCCAGCACACTCAACCCGCCCATCATGTCGCCACCCAGCGTACAGTACCCCACTGACATTTCAGATTTGTTACCCGTTGATAGAACCAAGTTGCCGTAGTTATTAGAGTACGCCATCAGTATTTTTGCTCTAGATCGAGCTTGTAAGTTTTCTTGGGTTAAGCCTGAGGGCCTTTCACCAAATTTAGTCTCAAATTCAGCGCAGTCGTGCTCGAATTGCTCTTTAATGGGGTAATTGACAAGATTAATGCCTAAATTAGCGCAAAGTTCTTCTGAGTCGGTCCATGAACCTTCAGAACTGAATTGACTGGGCATAGTAATCGCTTGAACCTTATCGGCCCCAAATACAGATACAGCTAATGCAATGGTTACCGCAGAATCTATCCCGCCAGAGCAGCCCACTACGGCAGAATCAAACCCGGTTTTTTGGCAGTAATCAGCAAGCCCTAGCTTTAATTGTTGCGAGATAAGTTCCATTTTTGATAGAAATACGGGCGACGATATTACTGTGCTATTTTTACTATCAAACCACACCGTATCTTCCGAAAAATACTGCCCTTGCGACAAGCACTCCCCTAAAGTGCCAATGACAATACTGCCGCCATCAAAAATAATGTCGTCGCATCCGCCTACTTGGTTAACATAGGCTACTGGCGCAGAACAATCGGTGGCAATTTTTTTAATCAGCTCGAAGCGCTCAGATTGTTTCCCTGTATTAGACGGAGAGGCATTAATACTGACAATAAGGTCAACATTCGCGTTCTTGATACCGTCAATGGGGTTTTTGCTATAAAGCGGGTTATCTTTATTCTCCCAAGCATCTTCACAGATAAGAAAGCCTAGTGTTTCTCCTTTATAGTCAAATACCCCTGCCTCTGTACCAGGTTCGAAGTGCCTCGCTTCATCAAAAATATTGTATACGGGTAATAACTGCTTTGAATAACGGTAAATAAGCGTGCCTGAGTCAATTAAACCGAGAGCATTAAAGTAAGGCTTTCCAATCCCTGGATTTATGTCGACATAACCAATCACAACACCCGCCGAGAAACGTGTCGTCATTGCTTTAATCTGTTCAATAGCCTCGTTTTGTTGCTCAATGAGGCTTCGCTGGTACAGAAGATCTCTAGGGTAGTAACCGGTAATACACAATTCAGAAAACACGATGAGATCGGCATCATTACCATACTGTTCAATAGTCGACAGGATCTTTTGAGTATTATCTTTTATGTTCCCGATTTGATAGTTCAATTGTGCCAGTAAAATTTTCATGTCTTCTCCTACTTCCCGTAGCTAGCTTTTAGCCAAGCCACATAGTTTTCATCTTCACACATGGTTTTACCCGGGCTGTCTGACAGTTTAGCGACCGGTCGACCATTGGCCTCAACGATTTTCATCACCACATTTAATGGGGTGTAGCCTAAGTCGTTGGTCAGGTTTGTTCCAATACCAAATGAGGTTTTTAATTTCCCCTTAAATTCATCATAAAGATCTAAGCAAAGCGGTACTGTTAACCCGTCACTCCACACACCCGATTTAGTGGATGAGTCTATATTTAGTTCATCCAATCGTTTTATAAGTTTATAGCCCCACTCTACTGGGCAACCAGAGTCGTGACGAAAGCCTTCAAATTGTTTTGCTAAAAATAGGTCTAGCTCAGAACAAAATTGATCCATACCAATAACATCTGTTAACGCGACCCCCAAGTCACCTCTAAATACGTCGGCCCATTCATTAAGCGCTGTTTTCGTGGCATCAAGCGGGTGAACAAGACCTTGCCAAACTTGAAGGTACTCGTGAGCCATAGTTCCAATAGCCTTTATACCTAGCTCTTTTGCGAGATAGTAGTTAGACGTTCCAACGAAATACTCGGGTAATTCTCTCGCCAAGGTTTGTACAACTTCTGCATGCCACTCCCGTGAAAAACGACGCCGAGTACCAAAGTCAACAATACTAAAGCCTTCCATTTTAGGGCGACTTTTTATCATTTCAATTTTTTCTATGAGTCGCTTCCGACCTTCATCAATGTCCGGCTTGGATACTGTCATCCTAAAGTAAAGCTCATTAACCATAGCCAGAATGAAAATTTCCCACATAGAGGTCTTTAACATTGACCCTTCTACGGTGATTGAAAGCTCACTCTCTTTGTTTTCGATGCTGACATGGCTAGAGTCCAATCTAAACCCCTTTAACAGGTCAAGAAAAACAGGGGTTAAGTACTTTTCTTTCGCAAAATAACGTAGTTCTGAGTCAGTAAAACTAAGCTGTGCAACCTTTTCTATCTGTCTTCGAATTGTTGGGATTAATGGGGTTAAATCGACCCCTTGTGTTCGGCACTTAAACCTATATTTAGCGACTGTAGAAGGAAATTTGTAATAATTGGCGAGTAACATCGAGAGCTTATACTTATCAGTATCAGCCAAACTAAAAAATATCGGTTGCTCTAAACGTGCAAATGTTTCGTCATCCATTAATGGCGTCATGGTTCTATCCTTCCGCTAAGTCATTGGTACTGTTAATGATGACAGCACCGGCATCGTTTAGTTCTTGAATCGCTATGGCGACAGCATCTTGTTCTATTCCCCTACAAGCGGCTAAATTCACAATCACCTTAAAGCCTCCGCGAATCAGCTGTAGTACGGTCAATTTTACGCAAAATTCTGTTGCTAAACCGCCAACAATAACCGTACTGACCTCATTACATTTTAAGTATTCTATAACACCTGTTGATAACGTGTCGTCTAGCAGTTGATAGCAAGCCCCATAAGGGTGAGCGTCAAGTTCTATCCCTTTCCAAACAAAAAAATCATAATCTGAGTACTTGGGCAAACCTTCAATAAGCTCAAAACCTTTGGTGCCAGGAACCCCGTGCATATTCCAACGTATGTCTACGTTCTCACCGTCAACAGGGCTAAATTGAGGCTGATCTGCATTTGCGGCCCAAATAGCTTGTGGACTGTGTGCATCTTTAGACCCTACCCTTACTCTACAAAACTGAGCCTGTGCATTAAGTTCACTCACAATGTTATTTCCTTCAGGTACCGGAAGTTCATCTGGACAAACCGGTGTAAAACAGTTTTGAGCGTCAACATCAAAACTGGCAGTGTTCATTTTACGAATATTAATCATGCTATTTTCCTTTCTGATGTTTACTTAAAAAATCTTCATTGCTAAGATAGAATCTAGTGGTTACTAACATAGAAACTAACGACTTCTAAGTCAATGCTTTTTTGGGAGATATGCGAATGAAAGACAAAATTGGTGTTTACGGTAGCGCTTTTGACCCCATTCATTTAGGCCATATAGATTGCCTGCGCCAAGTCGATGGTCAATATCACACGATTATCATTGTACCAAGCTATAAACATGCTTTTGGTAAAGATATGACGCCATTTGACCTCCGTTTATCGATGGTAGAAACCGCAATCAATTCAATAAGTGATTTTAAGTCAACGCTATTGATCAGTGATGTTGAACGAAAAATCGCTCAAGATAACGTGGAAAAACCCGTGTATACCTATGATGTCTTACACTACCTAGAAAAAGAGCTGAGAAACGACCAACTTGAATTTATTATGGGCCCAGATAACGCAGAGCCGAAGCAATGGGGAAAGTTCTACAAGGCTGATGAGATACTGTCTCGCTGGGGTATTAAAGTGGTAGAGCAGAGAAAGAAAGTACGCAGTAGTTTAGTAAGAGCGATGGTGAAAGAAGGTAACTTATCTAATAACGATGAAAACTTAATTCCACTCTCTGTATTTAAAGCCATTAAAAAACACTGCTTGTATTTGTGAGGCGACCAAGATGAATAAGACCGTAATTAACGAAACAACGAACAACAAAAACATGAGCAATAAAACAAACAATGATGCTGAGTTCTGTGCGAACTATACGCCGAATGACTATGATCAGATGCTTTTTTCTTTAGACCCTGTAATTTTTACCATTAAAGAGGGTGTGTTGAATGTACTCTTGGTTCAGCGGCAAAGCGACCCGTGTAAAAATCAGTGGGCCTTGCCTGGCGGTAGGGTCGACAAATTAAAGTCTGACGACCTCATCCAAGCACTCCAACAAAAGCTGATGTCAAAAACCGGGCTTGATCAGTGTTATTTTGAGCAGGTATTAACTGACGGTGGCCTAAAAATGGATGGTCGCGGATGGTCGGTTTCTACCGTCTACATGGCCTTAGTTCGTTATAGCGATGTCGTGCTTGAAGAAAACCAAACAGGTGAGCCTGTTCAGTGGCACCCAGTAGACCAATTAACCGCACTAGAGCCTCTTGCTTTTTGGCACCAAAAATTTATCGATGCTGCTCTGGCTAGACTCCGTGACAAAATCACTTACACCGATTTACCTATTAACATGGTTGATAAAGTGTTCACCGTAAGGCAGCTTCGGATGGCGTATGAGTCGATCTTGGGTGTTGAGATTACACGCCAAGCCTTTTCTAAAAGGGCAAACCAGTTAACGAAAAACGGTGTTATTATAGAAACAGGTAACATGTCAGACGATGTTGGTAGGCCTGCAATGCTCTATAAAGCCGTGAAACATGAAAAGCCACATGTATTCTCATACAGTATGACGAAAGTTAACTAGAGAACAATGACGCTTACAAACGTCACTTTTTATCAATACACGTTGTTATAATCGTATTTATATAAGAACCTTATATTTACCTAACATGGAATTAGTATGACAAATTTACTCGGCACCGACTACTCGGTGAAAACAGCTGACGATATGACCGTAACCATTGAGAAAAGTGATGTGGTTTATGATGGTTTCTTCAAAATGTTCCGGTATCACCTTAAGCACTCATTGTTTAACGGTGGCATGTCATCTATTTTTACGCGTGAAGTAATGTCTCGGCCCAATGCTGTTGCGGTACTACTCGTCGACCCTGTTTTAAAAGAAGTGGTATTGATCAAGCAGTTTAGAGCAGGAGCACTCGAAAACAATA
>JBLHVV010000112.1:0-9941 GCA_047628755.1 Crocinitomicaceae bacterium
AACTTTCCATGCTTATCGAAATGAATTAAAAAACGCCCATGAATACCGTTATGCCCAATAAACGACCACAAAATTTTTACAGGAAAGCGAATTGATCGCCCATCTATAGAAGTAGCATATACTTGCTCTACTCCTTGATAGGCCCGCTGGAGCTCTTCGCTGGATATATGGATGTCTACTTCGATGGATGACACGGAGAATTTAACCTTGGTTGTCTTTGTAATTAGTTTAAAGTTATTACTTAAAATTAGATATTAAAACAATTTAGCCTATCAATTGATTAATTCCAATAAAAAAGGCAAAGTAGCTAGCTACCTTGCCTTTTTTATAACTTATTTTAGCTCTGTTTTAATACTAAAACCTTAACAGTCTGAAGCTATCCGGCTTGCTTGTGCTAGATCTAGTAGCTCTCTTAGTGCAACTGCAAACGCTGCAAAGTCTTTAATATCACCCTCTCTAAGTTCGGCAACCGTTCTACGCCAGCGAGTGATCATTGGCTCACTTTTATCTAGCCAAACCCGCATACAAGACTTAATATCCCCTTCTGGTAATGTATTGATAATACTTACTGTAAGAGTCCGCTGCTGCCAATCGAGGTCATCTCGATAGGTTTCTCGCGCCAGTGCCTGCCAATGGCTTTGCACTGACATCTCATTAAGCTGTTCTAGAAACCATTCTAAATCTAAATTACATCCCACTTGATAGTACATAGAAGCAACATCTTCAGCCGAACGATTAGTTTGCTCGGCCCCTTCGATAATACTTAATGCACTGAACATATTATTTGATCCAGCAATTGAAGATGCTAATTCTTTCGGCACGCCCGACTCAATCAGTCTATCGTAATGTTTCTGCCATCTTTCTTTGCCATCACCAGCCAACAGGCTGCCTAAGTTGGCACTAATGGCTTCGGCTCGCTCTTTAAAACGATCCACCTCATCTTGAAGATTAATTTCGCGACGACGGTTACGTAAGAACCAACGGCTAGCACGGCGAATTAAGCGCATTAAGCTGGCCATCATATACTCTTGAACTTCTGACGACACAGTGTAATCAAGGGTTTCTATTTGCCCCCATAAATCGTCCATACGGAATACATCGCGGGCGGCCACATAGGCTTTTACGATTGAATTAATGTCAGCACCAGTACTATCATGCATTCGATTAACATAGGTAATGCCCATTCGATTTACCATTTCGTTTGCTAATTGTGTGGCTACTATTTCGCTGCGTAATTGATGCCCATACAATTGCACTGGAAAGCGCTCGGCTAATGGAGAAGGGAACGCTGTTTCCAACGCTTTAGCTAAGTATTCATTTTCAGATACTTCAGGCACATTTAGTAATTCTTTTAAATCGCCTTTAGTATAACTAATTAATACAGACAGCTCAGGACGGGTTAAACCCTTCAATTGACTTTTACGTTCCTCTAGCGCTTCGTTGCTAGGTAGAAATTCCATTTCTCGATTTAATTTCCCTTGACCCTCAAGCTCATTGATTAAGCGTTTGTATTCGTCAATACGGGTTTTAGCTTCACGATATGCCAAAGCAATAGCTTGAGTTTGATGATAGTTGTTGTCTAACACCAGCTCAGACACTTCTTCGGTCATTTCTTCAAGCAACTTATTCCGTTGCTTTTCCGTCATGTCCCCGGCCTGAACTAAACTGTTTAATAAAATTTTAATATTCACTTCATGGTCAGAGCAATCTACACCTGCAGCATTATCGATAAAGTCGGTAAAAGAGGCACCTTCACTCTCTAATGCATATTCAATACGTGCACGCTGGGTAATTCCTAAGTTACCACCTTCGCCAATCACTTTAGCTCTTAACTCTTTGCCGTTTATACGCAAACTGTCATTAGCTTTGTCTCCTGCGTCAGCATGTGTTTCTAACGAAGATTTAACATAAGTACCTATCCCTCCGTTCCAAATTAAATCCACTGGAGATTTAAGTAATGCTGTAATCAAATCGTTAGGGGATAATTTATCTGCTGTGATATCAAAACGAGCTTTCATTTCTGGTGTAATGTTTACAGATTTTGAACTTCGACTGAACAATGCACTGCCTTTTGACATAAGCGATGTATCGTAGTCAGCCCACGAGCTTCTTGGTAGATCAAATAAACGCTTGCGCTCTGCAAAGGTGACTTTTACATTTTGTGGATCTGGGTCAATAAATATATGCATATGATTAAATGCTGCAACCAATTTAATATGCTCACTGCATAGCATCCCATTACCAAAAACATCCCCAGCCATGTCACCAATACCTATGGCTGTAATAGGATCTTCTTGTATATTAACCCCTTGCTCACGAAAATGACGCTGCACTGAAATCCAAGCACCTTTTGCCGTGATACCCATTTTTTTATGGTCATAGCCTACGGAGCCACCACTGGCAAAGGCATCTCCTAACCAGAATCCACGTTCAATGGCGATGGCATTAGAAATATCAGAGAAAGTAGCGGTGCCTTTATCGGCAGCGACTACTAAATATGGATCGTCTTCATCGTGACGAACCACTTGTTGAGGCGGAATAACCTTCCCTTCTATTAAGTTATCGGTTACATCTAACAATGCAGATATAAAGATTTTATAGCATTCTATTCCTTCGGCTAAAAATGCATCACGATCATTTTCTGGTAAGTGCTTAGCTACAAAGCCACCCTTTGCACCTACTGGTACAATCACTGAATTTTTAACTTGCTGGGCTTTTACTAAGCCTAATACTTCTGTGCGGAAATCTTCGTTTCGATCAGACCAGCGTAAACCACCACGGGCAACCTTACCACCACGCAGGTGAACACCCTCGACTCTTGGACTGTATACAAATATTTCGAACATCGGCTTGGGCAGTGGAATATCACTAATGTCACGAGGACTTAATTTAAACGAGAAATAGCGCTTTAATTCACCGTCTTCTTTTTGAAAGAAATTGGTTCGTAAAGTCGCCTTCATTAACTCATGATACCGGCGAAATATCTTATCTTCATTTATGCCTTCAACATTATCCAGTTCCTCACTTAGTTGACCATCCATTTTATTAAGATATTTTTCACGGCCCTCGTTAATTGTGCTTAGCAAACTAAAACGAGTTTGAAAGTACTTAACCATAAAAGAAGCTAATTTTGGATACTTACATAATGTTTCTGCAATATAAGTTTCAGAGAAAGCAAAACGAATTTGCTTCATATAACGTGCATAAGCTCGTAACAAAGCAACTTCACGCCAGCCAATCTTTGCGCCTAGCAATAGTCGATTGAAGTTATCGTTTTCTGCTTTTTCATACCAAATAGAGCGAAATGCATCTTGAAACTGCTCCTTGCTTTCATGCAAGTCGATACTGTCGCTAAAGGTATAAACCAAAGTAAAGTCATGTATCCAATATTGTTTTCCGTCCATACGGCTAACTCCATATGGATGTTCGCCGATTACTCGCAACCCTAAGTTTTCTAAAATGGGTATAACATCAGAAAGGGGCAGAAGACTGTCTGGATTATAAAGCTTAAACTTAAAATAATTGCCTGTATCAGCTACATTACGGTAAAGACTCATAGAAATATTATTAGTTTTATCCATAGCATCAATATGTTGAATATCTATGGCAGCAGTACGAGAGGAAAACGCTTCGCGGTAACTAGCACCGAAACTGTTTTTATATTGCTGAAAATACCGGTTCCCCTTCTCCTCGCCAACACCTTCGACTAATGCTTCCATTAAATCATCTTGCCAAGAACGGGCTACACTTTGGATATCTTTTTCAATGCGCGCTAAATTATATTCAGGTGGGTTATTAGGGTCTAGTTTTAAATAAAATAAGGTTCGGGATAAAATTGATTCAGAGAAATGTGTAGTGAACTCAGTATCTTTTGGAGAAAATGCATCAGTTAATATCGTTTGAATTTTTTGGCGTAATTCAGTGTTATATAAATCTCTAGGCATATATACAATGCAAGATAAAAATTTATTTAATTTATCTTTACGAATAAATATTTGAGTGCGTCGCCGCTCTTGAATGTTAAGAATACCAATAGCTGTTGATGCTAGTTGATCAAAGTCAGTATGAAATAACTCATCCCTTGGAAATATCTCCAATATATGATTAAGTTGCTTGCCGTTGTGACTATGAGCATCTAGTTCTGAGAGCTGTAGCACCCTCTTTAATTTGTGGCGTATCAAGGGAATATTGAATGGGCTTTCTATATATACTTTAGAGGTAAACAAACCCATAAAACGACGCCCACCTACGACATCTCCATTTTTATTTATGTGTTTAACCACAATGTAATCTGGGTAGGCTGGGCGGTGAATTTGAGAACGTCGACCCGACTTACTAAAAGTGATTAACTCTGGAGTTAACGCAGAATCCTGAACTCCTTGTGGGAAGTCATCTAGGACAACGCTAGCAGCCCCATGCAGATCACTGCGGAATGTGCCAAGTACAGAGCTAGCATCTCGCACCACCAAAGTTTTACCTGCTTTTTTTTCTATTTTGAAATCTTCACTCCCTAAAAAGGTAAAGTTGTTGTCAGCCATCCAGTCGATAAATGCAGCCGCTTCTGCCGAATCTTTTTTACTGGCTGGTCCTTCGCTGGCCTTGATCCAACTCGCCGCTTCCTTACTACGACTTTTAAACCCTGAAAAGTCCTCTACTACTAAACAGATCTCACTTACTATTTTCTTTAACTGTTTATTTAAATCAACCAACAGCTTTTCATCGGTATGACGATCTACTTCGATATAAATAACCGCTTCTTGGCTATTACTTTGATCGTTAAAGCAGTCTTTAAAATTCAGATCACCTGTTTTTTTACGTGAAAGTGGTAATACCGCATGGTTAATGAAGTGAATCGCCATTTCTCTTCGATTTAGCTCCATACGAATAGAGTCTACTAAAAATGGAATGTCTTTATGAATAATCTCTATGATTGTATGAGTTGACTGCCAGCCATGCTGCTCAAAGTCTGGGTTGAATACTCTTATTTTACCTTCCGCTTTATTATTTTGTATAAAGCTCCAGAACGCCAGAGTGGCCCCATATAGATCATCTATTTTACGAACATCTAGCTCTTGAGACGGAGTAGTGGAATAATATAGCCTTGAAAATTTATCAATACTGTCAACTTGTGCTTTAGGCACAGCAGCAGCAAGCCGCTCTGCTAGCATAGTGATTTTAGGATGTAAGTCCTTTTTTTGTATCTTTGATATAATCATGTTTGTCCCGGCATTATCCTTTATAGCTAAATAATAGTTTACATATGAGAATTAGCTTATTTTTTACCCTAAAGTCAACAAATTGCATTTTTTTACCCATTAACGAAACTCTTTGCTGTTTAGACACTCTATAACGCTTGACCCGAATCTTAATATTCCTAAAATGGGTTGATTAACAAAACAGCCTTTAAAAACAAAAACTTGGAAATGGCTTCATGACAACACGAGACAGCATAACGGCTCTTCAAACGGCACTTAAGGACCAAATAATTGGTCAGCCAGATCTAGTTAATGCGCTTATAATAGCATTACTAGCAGATGGGCATTTATTGGTAGAGGGCGCACCAGGTCTTGCCAAAACTAAGGCTATTAAAACCCTAGCCGATAATATGGAAGGGGATTTTCAGCGTATTCAATTTACTCCTGACTTACTACCAGCCGATATTACTGGAAGTGAAATTTACCGCGCAGAAACTGGTGAATTTGTATTTCAAAAAGGCCCACTGTTCAACAATTTGGTATTAGCCGATGAAATTAATCGCGCTCCTGCAAAGGTACAATCGGCATTATTAGAAGCCATGGCCGAGCGACAAGTGAGCGTTGCCAGCACAACTTACCAATTGGATGATTTATTTTTAGTAATGGCCACCCAAAATCCTATTGAACAGGAAGGCACTTATCCCCTTCCAGAAGCTCAACTAGATCGCTTTTTAATGCATGTCCGTATCGACTATCCAGACGCTGAAGCCGAGACTAAAATATTGCGCCTTGCCCGAGGCGAAGCTCAGTCAGATCAAAGCAAAATTGATCAAAAAACAATCGAAAAACTTTCAGCTAAAAGCATATTTGATGCTCGCCAAGAAGTGCTAAATCTGCACCTAAGCGATCGCGTAGAGGAATATATTGTTCAACTGGTTATGGCTACTCGTAAACCACTGGGTTACGGTGATGACCTAGCGTCGTGGTTAGAGTTTGGCGCAAGCCCGCGAGGTACCATTGCTTTAGATCGCTGCTCGAGAGCCCATGCTTGGTTAGCTGGCCGAGACTATGTTAGCCCTGATGATGTGCAAGCTGTTCTGCACTCAGTATTGCGCCATCGATTAATTGTCAGTTTTGATGCTGAAGCGACTGGTATGAATGCCGACCGCATCATCAATGAACTGATACTACGAGTTCCAGTACCTTAGGGCGTTAGATTAATGAATGCTGAAATGCCCAAAGGGAATTATCTAGATAAGTTTTTTCCTGCCTGTGCGGTAACTGATGAACATCAGCTTACCCAACTTCGCATGCTGGCTAAGAGACTGCGTATTGCAAGTCTGCCACAAATTCACGGAATGCTAAGTGGTGGACATGCCAGTAAGCAAAAAGGTCGGGGGTTAGATCTAGACCAGCTTCGATTGTACCAACCTGGTGATGATATTCGTGCCATCGATTGGCGCGTCACTGCGCGCACACAAAAACCCCATACACGAGTTTATAAAGAAGAACGAGAACGGCCCGTTGTTATATTATGCGACCAACGTAATCCTATGTTCTTTGGGACAAAGCGCAGCTTTAAATCAGTAGTGGCAGCTCAATGTGCGGCATTAATAGCATGGGCTGCAGTAGATCATGGTGACCGTGTGGGCGCTATGATTTTAGGTAATGAAACAGAATTTGATTTTCGTCCTAAGCAAAGGGTCCAGCATGTTCTAAAAATAATCAAAACCATTAATGAATGTAACCATCAGCTCACACAAGATACTCCCATGAAAACCAGTTTAAGTGATGGTCTTTTACACCTTAAACAGACTATGACTCCGGGCACCACACTTTATATTATGAGCGATTTTTACGACTTAACAGAAAATGATAAAAAAGTATTATTTTCTCTAAGACGTCATAATCATGTGGTGGCATTGCAAATTTTTGACTCACTTGAGCGCGAAGCACCGCCCCCAGGTCTTTATCCTGTGACCGATGGTTTAGAACACGGCATTCTTGATACTCAAAATAGTAAAACTCAGGCATCTTATAAAAACGCACTTGGAGTTTGGCAGCAGACTATCGAACAAAGCTTTAAACAGTTAAGCATTAATCATCATCAGATAAACGCAGGTGAAATTCCATTTACTGCATTAAAACTGGCCATTGAACAAAGGGGTGGACGATGAACCCTATTTTAGAACAGTTAAAAGACATACACCTGCCCGACCCGGTTTCATGGTGGCCATTAGCTTGGCCTTGGTGGTTATTACTGACAATCATAGCCGGTATTATTATTTTCACAGTTCTTTATCGCAAAAAAAATGCATGGCGTAGTCTAGCAATTGAACAGCTTAATGCACTTGAAGATATTAATCCTGTTGAATACTCACTGGCTTGTAATCGTTTATTAAAACAGATTTGCTATCACAAAGTTGATAAGTCCTGCGCTTCATTAAATTCACTAGCTTGGTTAGAATATTTAGACTGTCAGGTTAGACAAACAATATTTTTACCCCAGTTAAAATCTTTTGCATTTGTTCTTGACGACCCAAGCGCTACCCTAGATACGAATCAACTTAAGCAAGCTTGCTCATTATGGATAAGGAAAGTGAAATGCTGAGCTTACAATGGCCATGGCTTTTAACATTATTGCCTCTGCCTTTTTTGGTCTACTTTTTTGTGCCTAAAAAAGATATTAAGGTAAGTGAAGTATACGCCCCAAGTTTAATGATCCTTGCTGATGCAAAACCGAATCAACAGCAAAAGTCATCATGGATAATAATTCTGTTAACAACAATTGCTTGGTGTTGTTTAATCGTTGCCGCCAGTCGGCCTATATTTGTAGGCCAACCAAAGTCTGTAACCAACAGCGACCGTAATATGATGCTAGCTGTAGATATCTCACAAAGTATGTTAGAAGAAGACATGGTATTTAAGGGGCGACAAATCAATCGTCTTCAAGCGGTTAAAGCCGTATTAACCCGTTTCATTGAACGCCGTCAAGGTGATCGATTGGGGCTTATATTGTTTGGTGAACGCGCCTATGTTCAAACGCCATTAACATTTGACCTAGGCACTCTACAACAATTGCTAGACGAAGCGGTTGTAGGACTTGCAGGAAGAAAAACGGCCATAGGTGATGGCATTGGCTTAGCTGTAAAACGCTTACAAGATCTACCTGAATCTAATCGCGTACTGATATTGTTAACTGACGGACAAAATACAGCTGGAGAAATTGAACCGTTGCAGGCTTCTAAGCTAGCCGCACAAGCGGGAGTTAAAGTTTATACAATAGGCATTGGCGCCGATGAGATGATAGTACGGGAGCTTTTTGGTACAAGACGGGTAAACCCAAGCCGTGACCTTGATGAAGATACATTAACTACCATTGCAGAAGATACTGGTGGAAAATATTATCGTGCACGAAATCCAGAAGACTTAGAAAGTATTTACAACATACTGGATCAGCTAGAAGAAATTGAAGTGGAAGACCAAGTAATTCGCCCTGAAAAATCGTTATTTCATATTCCGTTAGGATTCAGCTTATTGTTTGCTGCACTGTTATTTTTGATTAACTTAGATTTTTCTTTGTCTAGATTAATAAAAAAACCTTTGAGCAAGGGAAAGAATAAGGAACATAATAATGTCTGAGTTTCATTTTTTGCGACCAGAATGGTTCATCGCTTTATTTCCAATCTTAGTTGCTTTTTTAATACAAAAACGAAGCGTAGCATTAAGTGGCCAATGGAAAAGCATTGTCGCACCTGCCCTTCAGCCTTATATGTTAAAACATAATAAGGCTGATAAAAATTTGTCACTAGTTAAGTATGTATTTTTATTGGCTGCTATTTTGGCTGTGGTTGCATTAGCAGGGCCAAGTTGGAAAAAACAACCTTCACAAGTATTTAATAGCCAAGCAGGTTTAGTGATCGCATTAGATTTATCGTTGTCTATGTCGGCACAAGATGTGAGTCCTTCTAGATTACAACGGGCAAAGTTTAAAATACTAGATGTGCTTGATCAAAATATTGGAAACAACATGGCCTTAATTGCCTATGCAGGAGACGCCCATGTGGCTTCACCGTTAACACGGGATATTAAAACCATACAATCTATGTTGCCTGTTTTAGACCCTTACATTATGCCAGCCCAAGGCAGTAATGTTCGCAGCTTAGTAGACGAATCGATAAAGTTATTTGAGCAGGGTAAAAGCAGCCCTAAAACACTTTTATTAGTGACCGACGGAGTTGAAGAGTCAGATATTAATTACGCAGCCAATGCCCTTAAAGTCGCCGACATTCATTTATCCATTTTAGCTGTGGGCACGAAACAAGGTGCTCCATTAGTTAAACCAGATGGGCAGTTCTTTAAAGACAGCAACGGTCAAGTGATTATGCCTGGATTAGAGTGGAATGATTTAAAGTCTCTATCTGATAAAAGTGACGGCCGAATTCGCATGCTTACTAGTAATGACTCTGACATTAAGTATTTAACTGAAACGCAATCCCTAGAGCAAGGTTTTGAAGAAACTGAAGAAAGTATAGTGTTTGATCAATGGTTCGATAGCGGTTATTGGTTAGTGCTACCGATTATTCTACTGGCGCTATTTGGTTTTAGAAAAGGCGTACTGCTGGCTATGTGCTTAATGATATTTCAACCTAATAATAGTTGGGCTCAAGATTTACAATCCTCGTCCCTGCCTGACTTTTTATTAAATGATAACCAAGCCGCCATGAAAGAATTCGATGACAACCC
>JBLHVV010000113.1:0-9726 GCA_047628755.1 Crocinitomicaceae bacterium
CTGAATATAGTTAAATTTGGTTTACTATTTCTAGCCATGTTAAGCTGTATAATTACGAAATAAGGGTATATAAAATGAATAGTGACATTATCGTCTGGGTAGGAATTATTGGTTTGGTATTGTTTGTTGCCAATATGTTTAACCGTTTGGTTAGTTTACGTAATCGTCATAAAAATGCGTTTTCGCAAATAGATGTTCAATTACAGCGTCGTTATGACCTTATTCCTAATTTAGTAGAAACCGTAAAAGGCTATGCTAAGCATGAACGGGAAACACTCGAGGCCGTTATTTCAGCTAGAAATGAAGCCCAAGCGATTTTAAAGGCATTACAGAGTCAAAACGGTAAGGGTGACTCGCAACAATTTGATGTGACTGCATTAAACGGCGCAGAAGATATGCTGGGCGGGATGATGAGTAAGTTGTTTGCGTTAAGTGAATCTTACCCCGATTTAAAAGCCGATACTCAGTTTCAGCAATTAATGGAAGAGCTAAGTTCCACCGAAAACCGTATTAGTTACGCCCGTCAGGCGTTTAACGATGCAGTAATGCAATATAATACTTACCGTGAACAGTTCCCAAGTAATATTATAGCTAATAACTTTTCCTTTAAAGAAGCCAACTTATTAGAGTTTAAAAATAAGGAAATTCAACGGCCTGTTAAAGTGAATTTTTAACCCTGTATTTCTTAATACCTGCCAGCAAGTAATAGCGATAATCTAATATGGATTTTTTCGAACAACAAGCCCAAGCAAAGGCAGCCAGTAAACAGCTGTTTTTAATCTTTTTTTTAGTAACATTTATTGTTGTTATTGGAGTGGATTTTTTAATTTATATTTCACTTAAGTTACCATTTTTTGATAATACAGCTGTATCAAAAGTTAATATATCAGATCATGGCTTTGTAAACTGGCAACTAAGCTGGATTGGTTTGGCTGCGGCATCTGTATCTATTTTAATCATTGCTTCTGGCAGCTTTCTGCGCTGGTTAGATTTGAGAACAGGCGGTGGTGGACTGGCTATTAACCTTGGAGCCCGTTCGTTAGGGTTTTCATCTAAAGATCAAAAAGAACAGCAGTTAATTAATGTGGTTGAAGAAATGGCCATTGCAGCGGGTGTCATTCCACCTAGTATTTTTATTTTAGATCATGAATCATCAATTAATGCATTTGTAGCGGGATATGAAATTGACGATAATGCACTAATCGTAACACATGGATTGTTAAAAAATATGAATCGTCATGAGCTACAAGCGGTTGTGGGTCATGAGTTTAGTCATATATTAAATGGTGATAACCGAATCAATATCCATTTAATGATCATGATCGCGGGATTTGTTTGGGTGTCCCAAATTGGTCATGCACTCACATCAAGAAACGCTTATCGCGGCAGTCGATCTTACAATAGTTATTCGAACAAGGGTAGGCAGCAGGTTGCTAGTATTGGCATCCCTTTGGTTATTCTTGGGTTTCTTGGTGCATTTTGTGGACGTTTGATTCGGGCTTCAGTGAGCCGAAAAAGAGAATATCTTGCTGATGCATCAGCAGTACAATTTACTCGAAACCCTGACTCTATGGCCAGTGCATTAAATGTAATTCGTACAAATACTCATAAGGGGTATTTAAAGAATTCAAAAGCTGAAGAATTAAGCCATATGTGCATTAGCCCATCTAAAAAATCTTCTTGGTTTTCATCGCATCCTCCGTTAGAAAGTCGAATCAATATAATAGATGACACTTTTATTAAGCGTTATGATGCAAGAGAACGTAAAGTCGAGCGGGAAGAAAAAAGAACGATCGAGAAGAATGACAAGCAACAAGCCAGCCGTAATATATACAGTGCAGAGATACCAAACATGCAGCTAGCAGGAGCCCAACATTTACATGACGTAATAGGTACCATTACGGCAGCGAGTTTGGCCTATGCTATGAGTTTACATGAACAATTTCCGGCAGAATATAAAAAGGCTTTGCAGAGCCCAGAACAAGCCAAAGCTATGCTGCTTTATTTACTACTAGACGATAAACCAGACTTAAGAGCAGAGCAGTTAACATGGCTTCAGCAACAGCTGCCTAAGTCAAAAGATTACCTACACTCACTGACCATGTTATCTCAAGGTATTCAATCACGATTAACTTTACCGTTAGTTGAATTGCTGATTCCTTTATTAAAAACCTTGGATGACGACACTAAAAAAAGCTTAGTCGAGCAGGCGTTAATTTTAGCTAAGTGGGACAAAAAGTTATCATTATTCGAAATTTGTCTTTACAGCTTACTAAAACAAAACTTACAGCCTAATTCAAAAAAGAGTTTGCCACATTCCATTAAAAAATTAAATTTAGTAGCTTTTGAGATTAACCTGATTGTTTGTTGCTTTATACAGATAGCAGGTGGTTCCGATGTCGAGAAAGCCAATTTACACAATAGTACAATGAATATTTTTAGTTTAAAGACACAATTATTAATTGCTAAAGAAAACATACAGCCTAATCAATTATATACTACATTGAAAAAATTGAAGGGACTATCACCAATGCTGAAGCGCTCACTTATGGATGTGTGCGGGGATATTGTTTTTCGTGATAATATTGTTGAAAGTAGTGAATATCAAAGTTTAAAGCTTATGAGTTTATTATTGTCCTGCCCTATGCCAGCCATGCCGCCCTCTAATATGCCCACTTCTAAATAGAAAAAGGATAGCTATGAACAATCTAGGTGTTTATGGATTACTGGCTTGTAGTTTGATTGTAGGTGCGTCGTTAGCCTCTCAAGCGGGTTTAAATGCGCAGTTACGCCTTGCATTAAGCTCTCCTATTCAAGCGGCCTTTATTTCATTTTTAGTAGGTACTATTATTCTTGGGGGACTCTGCTTATATCAAGGCCAAGCATGGTTTAGTAAAACCAGTTTATCAGGTGTACCTTGGTGGGCTTGGCTTGGTGGTGCATTAGGCGCATTTAATATCGCTATGTCGATATTTTTAGCGCCTAAATTGGGTGCCGTGGCCTTTACCGTGTCTATTGTGTGTGGGCAAATTGTAGCGTCTTTTATTTTAGATCAAAACGGCTGGTTGGGTTTCCCTAAAATAGAAATAACCTTAAACCGTATGCTAGGCGCTTCTCTTATTATTTTTGGTATGCTGCTAGTTACCAAAAAATAATGCTTAAAATACTGGCTACAGCTCCAATCTATATTGCCTAATTCCACCAATCCAAGTGCTTAATACAACAGGGTTTTTCATATTGCTATTACTAGAGAGTGGGTCTTTTTCTAGAATAACAAAGTCGGCAAACTTTCCAGACTCTAACGAGCCGCGGCTTTGCTCTTCAAAAACTTGCCATGCGGCATCTATTGTCATGGCTTTTAACGCACTGTATCGTGATACAGCTTCATTTAAACCCAATATTTGTCCACTGGATGTTTGGCGAGTAACGGCACTCCAAGCATTTAACCACGGTGTCATGGGAACCACTGGAGAATCGCTATGGGTGGTAAATTTTATTCCTAGCTGTTCAGTCGTTGCTAATGGACTAATGCGTTTGGCGCGGTCAGGTCCAATAAATTTTTCTCGATGACGATCACCCCAGTAATATACATGGGCATTAAAATAACTAGGAGTAATGCCCAGCTCTTTATATTTCATTAATTGATCATCACGAACCATCTGTGAATGAACAACAATAAATCGAGCGTCAGGGTTAGGGCGTTTATTTTGTGCACTTTCTATTGCAAAAATAATGTCATCAATCGAAGCGTCGCCATTACCATGAATCGCTATTTGCATTCCGGTTTGGTGATATTTTTCTACAATGTCAACTAACGTCTGTCTAGCTTGCAACGGGTAACCTGCATAATCCTCTTTGCGATCAACAGCTGGCACATGATAAGGGTGAGTCAAATATCCAGTGTAACCTTGAATCGAGCCGTCAGCGACAATTTTAACAGCACCCAATTTAAACATATCATCATTAAATGCATCGGTGTCTTTTTCGCCGCTTAATATGGCTTCTGCCGTTTCTACAGAAGGCCAAATGATTTGACGAATATCATATAAACCTAGCTTGGCCGACATAGACACCAAATCAAAATTTTCCTTATGCAGCATACCATTTTGAGCCGTAGTGATGCCCTGTTTTAAATAGCGGTTAGTAGCAAAATTAATCACGGATAACGCATCTAACGTTGAGAATTTTAATGCGGCTTGTCTAGCAGAATGGTGAGCATTCTCTAACAATAAGCCAGTTAGTTCGCCGTTTTTATCTTTTTGGTATTCGCCCCCTTCTGGGTTCAGTGTATTTTTATCGATATTTAACAGTTCTAATGCAAAACTATTGACCACCGCCATATGGGCGCTGATATGAAAAACAAAAATAGGATGTTCGGTAGAAATAGCATCCAGTTCTTGTACCGTGATAAACCGTTGCTCTGCGATAGTTGTATCGTCAAATCCAAAGCCTCGAATCCAGTCTCCTTTGTCGGTTTTGCTAGCGTACTCAGTTAGTGCGCTTTCGATGTCACTAATGGTTAATTTATTGCCAATAGGTGGGCTATTTAAATCGGCTGCTACAGCATGAAGGCCTTCTCCAGGGAAGTGACCATGGGCATCTAAAATGCCAGGAATCATTGTATTACCGTTAAGGTCGGTGGATGGGTAGCCTAAAGGTAGTAATGCTAAAATGTCTTCTGTGGTGCCTAGTTTTTCAATTGAATCCCCCATTAACAACATGGCCTGGGCATTGGGCTGCAGTGGGTTCATGGTAATAATATTGCCGTTGTAAAAAGCACGATAATCTTCTAATGAGGGTTTATTAAAATGAAAGGCGGCAGGAATGCCAATCGTCACTAAAAGGACTAGTATCAATAATGCCAATAGCATTTTTTTCATAGGGGGCGACTCTTATTATATTATCTACATTCTGACTTACCATTATGCACGAGTTCGATTATTGTTAAAGATGTACAGTTGAACTGATTTATAAGCCTGTCATTACTACATTCAACTATACAAATCTCAATCAACCAGCGGTATACCCCTTAGGATGTATGGTAATGGTTGACCATTTTGATAAAAATGATAAAAGTTAACGCTAATACCGTCGCAATACAGATTTATAAGGGGATGTTATGTCAGTTTCTGGCACATCAAATACAAATACACAGCAGGCATGCAAGCCAAGCGTATTACGAGCTATGATCCGCTCGGGGCAGCATACTCAGCACACGTCTGGATGGTGTAATGGCTATGTGCAATGCAACGTGGTGATTTTGCCAAAGTCATGGGCCGATGAATTTTTACAATTCTGCCAGTTAAACCCTAAACCTTGTCCTATTATTGCCATGTCAAGCAACCCAGGTGATACCGGTATTCCACAAATAGGCCCCGACTTCGATATTCGTTCTGACGTTCCAATGTATCGTATCTGGCGTAACGGCGAGCTAGTTAACGAAGTCGATGACATTAGCCACGTTTGGCGGCAAGACTTAGTGACTTTTTTATTAGGCTGTTCATTTAGCTTTGAAGAAGCGTTAATAGCAGACGGATTAGAAGTCCGTAACATTACTCAGGGCAGTAATGTGCCTATGTATAATACCAATATTGCGTGTAAGCCCGCTGGCCGTTTGCATGGCAATACAGTGGTTAGCATGCGTCCGTTTAAACCGCTGGATGCAATTCGAATGATTCAAATATGCTCACGCTTTCCATCGGTACATGGAGCTCCAATTCACTTTGGTGACCCGGCGGCTATTGGCATTGAGGACATAGGCAAGACAGATTACGGAGACCCTGTCACATTTAAAGAAGGCGAAGTGCCAGTATTTACCGCCTGTGGAGTGACGCCTCAAGCCGCGATTGCCGCTGCAAAACCGGAGTTTTGTATCACCCATAGTCCTGGTTGTATGGTTGTTAGCGACATTAAAAACTCGACTCTTTCGATTATTTAATTACACCGTTTATTAGGAACTACAGACATGGCGTTATTATTAAATTGTGATTTAGGTGAAAGCTTTGGTTCGTGGGAAATGGGTTTAGACCAATCCGTTTTCCCACATATTGACCAAGCGAATATTGCTTGCGGGTTTCACGCTGGAGACCCACTTACCATGAGTCGAACATTGGCATTGGCTAAGCAATATAAAGTACAAATTGGTGCACATCCAGCCTACCCAGATTTAGTGGGCTTTGGCCGTCGTAGTATGAATTGCAGCGATGCCGAAATTATTGCTTTGGTGTTATACCAAATTTGTGCATTGGATGGCATGGCCAACAGTCAGCAATTAACCATGACCTATGTAAAACCTCATGGTGCACTGTATAACGACATGATGGCAAAGCCCCAGGTGCGCATGGCGATCATGCAAGCCATTGCTCAATTTCATCGCCCAGTTAAATTAATGTTGCAAGCAACGCAAGATTATTTACAGCATGAAAAAGAAGGGCAAGCGCTAGGCATTGAATTATTATTCGAAGCATTCGCAGACCGCTGTTATGCCGACGATGGAAAGTTATTGTCACGATCTTTACCAGGCGCGGTGCATACTAAAGAAAAAATGCTCAACCAAGTTCAGCAACTTAAAGAGCAAAGTACCATCACATCAGTGAATGGAAAACGGTTGAATATTAAAGCTGATTCTTTGTGTGTTCATGGGGACAATTTAGCGGGGGTTAATGCCATTACTGAAATTAAGCAGCTGATCAAAAAATGAAGATTCATGTTGCTAGTGAAAACTCATTGATCGTATATTTTGCTGATTCAGTTAGCCAGCAGGTAAGTGATGATATTTTGCGCGTCAGCACATTTTTAAAGGCTTACCTTGGCTACGAGCTTATAGACTTGGTACCAAGTTATGCCTCGATACTGGTGGTATTTAATCCACTTATAACGGATCACTTACATGTCCGTAAGCTGATTCGGGCATCTCATGAGTCACACGCAGCACAAACCACTTATGAAAATAAAACTCAACTATTACCGGTATATTATGGCGAAGAAGCAGGCCCAGACTTAGACCAGCTAGCTGAACATGCCGGGTTAACGATTCAACAAGTTATCGATATACATCAATCAGTAGAATACAGAGTTTATGCTATTGGCTTTGCTCCAGGTTTTGCCTACTTAGGTGAAGTAGATCCTAGGATTGCTGCGCCACGGTTGGCAACACCTAGAAAAAAAGTGCCTAAGGGTGCGGTAGCAATCGCAGATAGACAAACAGCGGTGTATCCCGCAGAAAGTCCAGGTGGTTGGAATTTAATTGGCTTGTGTCCAGTAGATATGTTCAACCCTACTGCAAAAGAAATTATGCCAGTGAGTGTTGGAGATAAAGTAACGTTTTCGGCCATTAGCAAAGAAAAATTTTTAGAGCTCGGTGGGCAATTACCCAGTAGTCAATTCCATCAGATAAAATCTATCCAAGGGGAGGCCGGGTAATGAAAGCAAATTTTGAGATTTTGTCTCCTGGAATTTTATCATTGATACAAGATGTGGGACGTTTTGGTCAGCATGCAATTGGCTTAACCAATGGTGGTCCGATGGACCCGTTAGCATTTAATTGGGCCAACCGTTTATTAGCTAATAATGAAGGCTCAACGGCTATAGAAATAACGGTTGGTGGATTAAAAATAAAAAGCCATGCAGACACACTAATTGCAGTAACTGGTGCAAAAGTTAAGGTGACTATTAATGGTGATAAACAGCCCCAGTGGCAAACACTCAGTGTTAAAAAAGATGATGTAATTGAATTAGGCTATGCTATCGAAGGTTGCCGTATTTATTTAGCTGTCGCTGGTGGTTTTCAAGTGGAGCAGCAATTTACTAGCGCTAGCACAGTTATCCGTGAAAAAGTGGGTGGTCTCGATGGCGGTGCGTTAAAGCTTGGGGATAAAATAACGGTTATTCCAACAAAGCAGAATATTTATTTAGTTAAACTACCAGAAAGTGAAATACCATCTTACCCATCAGATATTATTCTTAGAGTGATACCCAGTTATCAGCAACATGATTTTTCACGTCATGATCAACGGATGTTTTTTCAAAACGAATATGCCGTTAGTGATTTATGCGATCGTATGGGTTATCGCTTAAGCGGTGCTAAAATAAATTGCAAAATTGACGGTATATTAAGTGAAGGCATTGCACTTGGGGCCATTCAAGTGCCTAAAGATGGTCAGCCTATTATCTTAATGAACGATCGCCAAACCATAGGCGGTTACCCAAAGATAGGTTCTGTACTATCACTGGATTTAGCCAAATTAGCGCAGTTAACACAAGGGGCTAAAGTAACATTCCAGCCTATAACTATTGATTGCGCACATAATGAATTGCTATTGGCACGACAAAAATTTAACGATTCAAAATTAGAACCTATTACAGATCTAAACTCATCGGTTTTACGGGATTCACAATCATGAATAGTAATGTACCCACATTAAGCCGTCTTGATTCTCTCAGCAACGAAATAGAAAATATTTTAGTGGAGCGAAATTTACGCGGCATGAAAACTGTGCAGGGCGCTTTAACCTCAGGTTATGTATTGCGAGCAGCGCAGCTTATGCTGCCGATAACAGGCCGAGTATTAATTGGCACAGGTTTTCCTGTCATCGACACCTTTGAAACGGACGGGCCGGTGGGTGCCATTGCCTTATACCAAGCATTTGAAGCCTTAGGCGCCGAACCCATTATTGTATGTGGTCCACCACTTAGCAATGAATTAGAAAAAGATTACCGGGTGCACAGCTTAAAAGTGGGCCCCCATGACGGTCGCAGTGAAGAAGCCATTAATGCACTCAATGATTTAACACCAGAATTGATTATCTCCATTGAACGCCCAGGGATGGCCGCCGATGGAAACTACTACAATATGCGTGGTGAAAATATTAGCGCGCGGGCAGCTTGCTTCGATACGTTCTTACAGCATGCTGAATGCCCAACCATAGCCATTGGTGATGGAGGCAATGAAATTGGCATGGGCAATATACAAGACGCATTAAAGAATTTAGATATTCAAGCGGCAGCAACTGAATGCAATGAACTCGTGATTGCCGATGTTTCTAATTGGGCTGCGCTTGGCTTAATAGCTATGATCGATTACATAGCTAAAAGTGACTTGCTAGGCAAGTTAGATTCTATGGCCGTTTTAAAATACCTGTCTGAACGAGGAAGTGTTGACGGAGTTACCCGCCGTAATACGCTCACCGAAGATGGATTGCCAGCTCAACATGGCATTGAGCTAACAGCGCGACTAAGAACCCTAGTGAAGCAACAGAAAATTTAAAACTAAAAGAGAATAATTATGAGCATTGTATTTTTAACCGACAGTTTTATGCCCATGGAAGAAGCCAAGATTTCACCAATGGATCGAGGATTTCTTTTTGGTGACGGTATCTATGAGGTGATCCCATCTTATGATGGAGTGCTAGTAGGATTTGGTCCACATATTGATCGTATGAAGCAAGGTCTAGAATTAATTGGAATTAATCTTGACTGGGATCGTGCTAAGTGGCGTGAGATTTGTGAAGCGTTAATCGAAAAAAATGGCAACGGTAACCTGGGTATTTATTTACATGTAAGCCGTGGCGCTGACAGCAAGCGTTTCCATGCGTATCCGACAGATGTTCCGGCTACAATATACGCTTATGCATTTGAAATTCCAGCGGCCAATGTACCAGAGAAATCAAAAGCTAAAGGCTATAAAGTAGCCACAACAGAAGACCTACGCTGGCAGCGTTGTAATAT
>JBLHVV010000114.1:0-9724 GCA_047628755.1 Crocinitomicaceae bacterium
CGAGCCAACGCTTTTCCAGCATGAAACATAGGCTTTAAATCATTGGGCAAATTATTAGCGGGCTTTTCTAGACTGGGGAACGGAAGAGGGGATACAGACGTTTCACCGCCAGGCAGTGCTTCGGCTGAATCATATTTTGGTATCTTGTTAGACGAGCTTAAATCGAGATCGTTGCAACCTGTTAAGGCAATACACACTGACAAGCTTAAGCTAATTAGTAAAATAATACGCACTTTTAGTATTCCATAACCACCATGAAGCCGAGCAGGGCTCGGCTTTATGTAATTATTATTTTATTTAACTTTTAGTAACTATTTATAATAGTTAACTATCAGCATCCAGATGTTGGAGAAGAAGTGTCACAGTCAGAAGCACCATTATCTACCACATTACCCAGCCCAAGTTCTTCAGCAATATCATTAATTAGATTAGCTTGTGAATTTAGAGAGATAATTGTTTTAGCAACGTCTCCATTTGCATCTAAAGTTTGAATTAATACGTCAAACGGTGAACCGTTACGAGCGCTAGTATCAATGGCCATATAATTAGTTTTGGTCAGGTTTAATGCTTCAGCAACTTGCGTGCTTAAAGAATTTAAGCCTGCATCACTAAGGTAGTCATCAATGCCGTAACCGCTTACTGCATTTGTAGTTACATTATCAACACCGTCTTGTGTGCCGTCATAACCGGTGTAATCCCCATAAAAGCTATTAGATACGCCTTCAGCATTTAACCAAATATCGCGGTGTGTATTGTCTGAGAAACAAGAGTGTTCATCTTCCTGAGAGTTATTAACTAAGGCGATTTGCATACGCTCACCAGCCAGCTCCCCTTCAGACAATGTCCCCATACCGGTTAGAATTTCAGTTAACTTCTGTTTGGCTTGGTCTGTATTAGAAATTGTCGTGAATTGATCACGGTAGTTCCCATCAACGTTATCTTTCCATCCATCTAATACACTTTCTAAATCAGCAATTAATTTGTCTGCGGCTACTTCTAAGAATGCATGACGACGAACCGATAACTCAGTGTTGTCATTTATATCTGTATATTGAAAATCTGATAAAGGACGTTGCCCACCAGCCGATGTGGAATTGTCCGCATTGATGCGATCTGTTCCGTCAGTTGCAGTTTGATTGGACGTATTTAAATCTTGACCCCAAAGCATGAACTCAATGGCATGATAGCCAGCAATAACATCGTGCCCGTCTTCAGCCGAGGCTGTGTTAGATAAAAGGTCAGCGTTAATTGTTATACTTGTATTACCAATAATGTTTTGAGTAGTGGTTAGGCCATCTACTACGCCATTGCCATTTACTTCAGCGGTATTAGTTGTAACGCCTACTTCGCCAGCTGTAAAGTCTGTGGCATTCGTCTCAACATAATCAATTAATGCCTCACCTAAAGGCCAAGCATTAATATCTCCTTCAGGTCCGTTTTCACTTGAATAGTCAGTTGAATCAATAGGGCTGTTACGGAAACGGTACACTTCGGTCTGTCCGTAAGGTTCACGGGAAACTAACCACGCTTTTTTAGCGGCTACTAAATTAGCATCGTTTGGTGTTGCCTTAAAAGTGGCTAGTGCCGTTTTAAGTAACTCAGCCGTGGTCAATGAATCTGAGTATGTGGCAAAAGCAATGTCAGCATTTGTATCAAGTACCTTTTGAACATTGTCCACGTTGATTGCAGATGAACTGTTGTCGTTACTGCTACTGCCACAGGCAATTAATAAAGAGCTTAGTGCAATGGCAGAAGCCATTTTTGTTAAGTTCATTGATCTTTCCTTGTACTTAAAATAAAGTTGGTAACCTAATGCAAATGATAATGATTTACAATAGTATTAGCAATTAGTAGTAGTTATCATTCCATTATGTGTTTTTGTGTAGTAGCATCCTTTTTTCATATAAACAGTCCATGTGTGTGCTAGATGACCAGAGCTATTATTTCGGCCGTTATATTTATCACATTAGTTGGATGCGGGAGCTCCTCCAGGGATGCTTCTACAACTACTAAAGCTGAGTTGGGAGAACTGTTGTTTTCAGACAAAAACCTTTCATTCAATCGCAGTCAGTCTTGCTCAACGTGCCATGCGCCTAAAAATGGTTTTACTGACCCAAGATCTAACAATGCCAGTATCGGCGGTCTAGCCGCAGCGGGGTCGTTGGGAGATAATGGTTTTTCAATTGGCGATAGAAATGCGCCCACAGCCGCTTATGCGGCATTCACTCCTGAATTTTCAAACGGCACACGAGAGCGAATTGGTGATCAAGGTGATAACGGAGATTATACTGGTTTTATAGGTGGTCAATTTTGGGATGGTCGCCAATCAAATTTAACGGGACAGGCTGGTGGCCCCCCAATAAGTCCAACGGAAATGGGCCTGCACACTAAATTAGATGTTATTGAGCGCCTGCAAGAGAACCAAGATTATATTGTTAGATTTATTCAGCTTTACGGCGATGATATTTTTGATAATGTTGACGAAGCGTATTCAGCAATGGCGGAAGCTATAGCTGAGTTTGAAAAAACTGATAAATTTTCGCCATTTGATTCTAAGTATGATCGCTCTTTAACAGGCGACTACAATTATTCAGTTATTTCAAAAGCGTCAGTGGGCAAAACTTTATTTTTTTCTTCTGATTTTACTTGTGCATCTTGTCATCAATTAAAACAAAGAGGCCAACCTGAAGAATTATTTAGTGGTTTTGAATATCATAATTTAGGCATACCTGAAAATTTCAATCTCAGAAGCTTTAACGGTCTAGTGGGACCTGACATTGGCTTATTAAATAATACAAATGTGTCAGGTGATAATGATCAAAAAGGTAAGTTTAAAACACCTACTCTGCGTAATGTGGCAGTAACGGCACCTTATATGCATAACGGTGTATTTCAATCTCTAGAAGCCGTATTAACTTTTTATCAACACGCAAAAATTAGAGCACGTAAAATTGATAACAGCGTTTTGGTAAATTCCACAGTCAACCCAGAAACGGGTATCGCCTTTTCAGTGCCTGAAGTAGATGAGAATATCAGCCATGCTTTATTAAGAGCTAATGATGTAAATCTAACGCCTAAAAGAATCGAACAACTAGAGTGTTTTTTAATGTCGTTAACCGATCAACGTTATGAAAGTCTATTAGATCAAAGCAAAGTTTCATTATGCGGCCTATAACAGTCGTTTGATATTTTAAATAACTATTATTAAAGCGTAAGGAATAAAGTGTCAGTGAAAACCTATTTTTATTTTGTTAGTTTTTTAGCCATAATTATCTCAACACAAAGTCATAAAATAATAGCTGAAGAAAAATCCATTGATCTAAATAAAGTGTATATTACGGGTGGTGCTGACCAGCGTTTAAAGCAGCCTGGGTCAGCTACTTTAATAGATAACCTTGCTCTAGAAAAATTTGAATACACCGATATCAATCGTGTTTTAAATGCTGTTCCTGGTGTGAATATTCAAGAAGAAGACGGCTATGGCTTACGTCCTAATATTGGTTTACGTGGGACTTCTCCGCAGCGCAGTAAAAAAATTACTGTTATGGAAGATGGTATATTAACTGGACCTGCACCTTATTCTGCTCCTGCAGCTTATTATTTTCCTAATATTTCTCGCATGACTGCGGTTGAGGTATTTAAAGGACCGTCAACTATTCAATACGGTCCAGCTACAATAGGTGGTGCCATAAACATGGTTAGTCGAACCATGCCATATAACTCAGAAGGGGAACTGGATATTCAGTATGGCAGTGACAACTTTCAGCGTTTTAATGTCTATCAAGGAGAGCAGGTTGGAAACCTTGGGTATTTATTTGAAGCATTGCGTATTAGTGCCGATGGTTTTAAAGAACTTGATAATGGTGGTGGTACTGGCTTTGTTAAAAATGACTTAAATCTTAAAACCAGTTGGCAAATCATGGGAGAGGTAAATCACTCATTTCAGCTCAAGTTGGGTTATGCTGACGAAGTATCTGATGAAACTTATTTAGGATTAACACTGGATGATTTTAATAAAACCCCTAATAGACGTTATGCTGCATCGGCTTTAGATTTATCTGAATGGGTCCATAAGCAATTTCAGTTTACTCACATGGCAGAGTTGTCAATCGCTAATCTATCAGCTGCAACGATAACTACAGACGTTTATCATAATAAATTTGATCGAGATTGGTTTAAAGTCAATGGCTTTAACTCAAGTATCGTTTCGATTGACGACGTACTTAAGTCACCTATTTTTTATCAATCCTATTACGATGTTCTAACAGCTTCTGCTGCTAGCTCAACCACAGAAGAGCAACTGAGTATCGGTAATAATTCGCGTGAATATGTGTCCGAGGGCATTCAATCTAAAGTGAATATGTCAGTGGATTTTGGTGTCGTAAGTAATGATGTTGAAATAGGAATACGCGTGCATAGAGACGAAGTTAGACGGCACCATACTGAACAAAATTATTCCATGTTAACCGGTGGTGATTTACAGGCTATTAACGATAGCTTTAAAACCACAACACTTAATTCAGATAAAGCAGGCGCTCTAGCTGTGTATGTTCAAAATGAAATGCAAATTAATGATACTAAAATTACCTTTGGTTTACGCCATGAAAAAATCGAAACCACAAAAATCATCTATGGAAATTTAACAGGTGTTAAAGAATCAAAGCAGAAATTAAAGCAATCCATCACGTTACCGGGGATTGGTGTTTATCGTGAAGTAACAGAATCGCTAGGGCTACTAGCTGGTATATACCAAGGCTTTACGGCTGCCACAGCAGGTAACGGTAATGTGGAACCTGAGCAAAGCACGAACTATGAAATGGGTTTACGTTACATTGATCAAAGCCAATTGGAAGTCATTGGTTTCTTAAATGATTACAGCCAGTTCAGCGGTACTTGTAGCTTTTCTCAGGGGACCTGCGATACATCTAATACTGGCGAGCAAACAAATGCGGGTACTGCATTTGTTTATGGGGTAGAAGCCAGTTGGTCAAAACATACGACTGTAGCTAATATTAAAGTACCTTTAGCCTTAACGTATACATACAGTTATGGAGAGTTTGGCAAAGAGTTTACCGACGCTTCTGGAGTATTTGGTGAGCAAGGGCAGGTGATTGAGGCAGGTTACCAAATAGCTTATTTACCAGAACATAGGCTTAACGTTCAGGCGGGAATGCAGTTTGACCGCTGGGAAGTTAATGCGTCTATGCTGTATCAATCAGATATGCGTAATGCTCCTGGAGCAGGTGCTATAGAAGTGTCAGATAAAGTTCCTGAATATGCCGTGCTTGATGTATCGGCTAAATATCGTCTACTTGCTAATTGTCAGTTTTATACCTCCATCGATAATGTCCTAGGAAAAGAATATATTGTCGCTGCAAAACCCTATGGCTATCGCCCAGGCAAGTCTCAATCAATTAACCTTGGTGTTAAATATCAATTTTAGATCGATTTATATGCCTGAGCTTAGGCTGTACACACTGTTCCTCCAGCTTTTCCTACTTAACCTAGTAAAACACTAGGTTATTCGCTAAAATACATTCAATTTACATCTATATGATTAGTGAGAGAGTGCTTATGTCTGAGATTATTGAACAGATCAAAGAACAAATTGAATCAAATACCGTCCTTTTGTACATGAAGGGCAACCCAAATCAACCGCAATGTGGTTTTTCTGCAAAAACAGTTTCTGCATTAATGGAATGTGGTAAGCGCTTTGCTTACGTTGATATTCTGTCTAATCCAGATGTAAGAGCAAACTTACCAGCATACGCTAACTGGCCAACTTTCCCTCAGTTATGGGTTAGCGGCGAATTAGTAGGCGGTTGCGATATAGTGACTGAGATGGCTGAGAACGGTGAGCTTAAAACCCTTATTGATGCAGCGATTCCTGACGAAGCTTAACATTAAACTTTTGAGCTAGTCTAAAACGTTTTAAAAAGCCAGCTTATGCTGGCTTTTTTGCATCTAAGTTATTGTTTTTATAATAAAAACCATTCCGAGAGTGAATGCTGTTTGTTGTAATATAATTGTCATATCTCAGATGTAATCTGCCCCTATATTGCAGTTAACTAGGTATGGAATTTAGATGGCCTTAAAAATAACACTTTTATTGATTTTAATAGGTCAAGTCTTTGGTTTTGTGCATGGATCAAAATATGAAAAAGATGCTCGGCTTCAAGCATCGTTAAGTCAGATCCTGATGCAGCCTAAACCTTTTCAATTAATAGAAAGCAACGACTCCGTAGTTACGCTGTTTACAATTCATGGGTCAAATACGATTGGTGCAAGCCTAGGACCAAAATTAGCCATGTCTTATTTAGCAGCCAAAGGCGCCGTCAATGTTAGAAATCAGCCTACATTAATCGAAAATGAAAAAATTATTAAAGGAGACTTGTTTGCACAGGGCAAGACAATTCAAATAAAAATAGAAGCTCATGGTTCTAGCACTGGTTTTAAAGGTTTAGAAAATAGTGACGCTGAAATTTGGGCATCTTCTCGCCCGGTAAAAGACAAAGAAGTAAGCAAGCTGATTAAACAGTACGATTTACGCTCTCATAAATCAGAACACATTCTAGGAATTGATGGCTTGGCAATTGTTGTGAATATTTCAAATCCAATAAAAAGTTTAAGCAAACTGCAATTAGGTCAGGTTTTTTCTGGTGAGGTCATTAATTGGTCACAGCTTGGAGGTTTGGACCAACCAATAAATCTATACGCACGAGATCAAAATTCAGGTACCTGGGACAGTTTTAAAAATATGGTACTCAGTAAAACACTTAAACTCAGTGACAGTGCTCAACGGTTTGAATCTAGCAGTGCATTGGCTAATCGAGTAACTGCTGATGTCGGTGGTATTGGGTTTATAGGCATGGCATTTGTTGGTGGCAATAAATTGTTAGCGATTAGTGACGGCCCAGCACAAGCCTTTAAGCCCAGTGAAATGACCGTTGCTACCGAAGATTATGCCTTATCGAGGAGATTATTCTTTTATACTAAAAGCGTTACAAATAACCAATATGTAAATGAATTTATGAATTATGCTCAAGGAGTTCATGGGCAAAATATTGTTAAGACCGAAGGTGTTGTTTCTCAAAATGTTATATCAACAGGAATGGAGCTTGATAAGTCACTACCAAAAGATTACTTAGAGTTAGTTAAAGGTGCAAAAAGACTTAGTATTAATTTCAGATTTAAAGAAGGCAGTGCCATGTTAGATAATAAATCAAAAATTGATATATTAAGATTGGTTTATTTTTTAAAAGAACAAGGTGAAGGTTCAGATTTATCAGATGATATTGAGCAACCTAAGGTGATGTTAATTGGTTTTGGTGACAAACGAAAAAATGCACAGCGCTCAAAACTATTATCAAAGCTAAGAGCTATGGCTGTGAGGCGTGAGCTAGGTCGTTTAGGAATACACCCTAAAGTCACCACAGGATACGGAGATTTTAATCCAGTTGCAGGGTTTTTAGGGAAAAGTGGTCTTAAGAATCGTCGAGTTGAGGTTTGGGTTAGATAACTCCAACTCTATATTTAACAATTAGTGTCTTTCTACTGCAAGGTGGGAAGACGATAAATATAGACCGTCACACAAAGCCCTATAAAAAAAAGAGCTAATTTACCCCATAAAATAGGCACCACTAACCAAGCCGACAATCCCATACTAATCCAAATTAAGGCAATGGTGGCCACTTTTGATTTTTTGGGAATACCTGTACCGCTTAAATAGGGTAAAATATAACCACCTAGCCTTGGGTGTTCAATCAGCCATTGATAAAAACTGGGACTAGAGCGCACAAAACAGGCTGCCGCTAATAGTAAAAAAGGTGTAGTTGGTAATAAAGGAAGAAAAATGCCAATTACGCCCAATATCACCGAAATCCAACCAAAAGTCATTAATATCCATTTAATGAAGGTATTTCTCTGAGTAATATATGTCACATTTCTCTCTATTTATCGTTGAACAGTCATTTTGATTAAAAAATTAAACAGTTGTGAAGCAAAATCTAGCATAACAACTATTCTACTATTATAAGGAATCAAATAAAGGTTTAGTAATGTCTAATGTAAGTACATCTCAGCAAGGGCAAAATGTAACAATCTCTGTCACTGGGCGGTTCGATTTTAATATTCTTCAATTATTTCGTGATGCCTACAGCAAGTATTCGGGTAGTACTTTGAACTTCACCTTGGATCTATCTAAAACAGAGTATATAGATAGCAGTGCCTTAGGCATGCTATTAAATATGAAGAATCATCTAGGTGCTGACGATTGTGCCATTGTGATTAAAAACTGCCAGCCTAATTTGATGAAAATATTTTCTATTGCCCATTTTGATAAGAAATTTGCGTTCCAGTAAATATGCAGATACTTGTCGTAGACGACCAGGCTACTAACAGGGTAATTTTAACTTGCCTGCTTGAAGACGAGGGCCATAAGGTATTTGAAGCTGAAAACGGCTTGATCGCTGTGGAGCTTTACGAAAAACATGATATCGATATTGTACTCATGGATGTAATTATGCCCATCATGGACGGGCAACAAGCGACAAAAATAATTAAAAACCTGCAAAGAGATGGCAACTATGTCCCTGTTATTTTTTTAACGGCGCTAGATGACGACAAGGCTTTAAGTGAATGCATAGAATCAGGCGGTGACGATTTTTTAAGTAAGCCTTATAATGACACGATTCTAAAATCTAAGATTGCAGCTCATATTCGTATCCGTGAATTAACCAAAGACATAACAGAAAAAAATCAAGAATTAACTCTGCATAACAGCCGGTTGGAACGTGAGCAGAATATTGTTGCTCATATATTTAATACAGCTATGGAACACAATTTAAGTGATTGCGATAATTTACGCAGTTATATTGCCCCAGCATCCACTTTTAATGGTGATATTTTATTATCGGTTCCTAGCCCAATAGGGGGCCTGTATGTATTCTTAGGTGATTTTACCGGTCATGGCTTAGGTGCTTCTATTGGCACACTACCAGTGGCCCATAGTTTTGCGAGATTAGCAGCACTGAATTTAAGTGTTGGAGAAATTGCATTTGAGTTTAATAAAATGCTGGCCACCATGCTGCCTGATTATATGTTTTGTTGCGCTAGTATTATAGAACTTAACCCTCTAGGTGACAGTTTTCAGGTATGGGGCGGGGGATTACCTGATGCCTATATTATTAGCGCTGACGGATCTATTAAAGAAACATTACCCTCTGGGAATATGCCATTAGGTGTTGAAAAAGAAGAATCTATGTTTAATAAAGAGTTTGAGCTTAGACGCTTGAATAAAGGCGAGCGAGTGATCTTTTTTACCGATGGCATTATAGAAGCAGAGAGCCCAGAAGGAGAGTTCTTTCAAGAAGAGCGTTTGCTATCCTGCTTTAAAGCAGGTACCCCCGACACCATTGGTGCCATTCTTAAAAAGTTAAATATTTTTATACAAGATGCTGAGCAGCGGGATGATATAACATTATTTGAAGTATCATCTGGGCCAGTCGTTATTAACGACAGAAAAAAAGTAGATAATCAGCTGGGTAATTATGATGGTATTTTATGGTGTATGAGTTGTAAGTTAGATTCAGATGATATTCGACGTGCTAATCCTGTAGAGGAAATAATGTCTATTTTAGGCGCGCAAACTTTAATGCGAACAAACAAAGATGTGATTGGGTTAGTATTAGCTGAAATGTATAGCAATTCATTAGAACATGGGATA
>JBLHVV010000115.1:0-8906 GCA_047628755.1 Crocinitomicaceae bacterium
GGAGACCGCCACATTCCTAATGCTGCCTGTGCACATGTACCTAAACCTTTGTTGGTGGCCGATAACATAAGCGATTGCATCATGATGCCTGCGTCTACAAGAGCAGTCCATTTCATACTAGGGTCAACGAAGACAAAAATAGCGGCTGGCGCATCAAAAAATGTAAAGTTACGGGCCATTTGGTCGTCACGGGCTTGAGTATCGCCACGTTTTATATCCAGTTTAGTGTACATTGCTCGGCCAAGCTCCATACGGCGTTTTTGAAATATACCAGGGTACTTACCTAACATAGGTTTAAAGTCACCATCGGGCATGGCTTTGCTAGTTAATGCTGATAGTATTTTTAACGGGGTAGGTTTTCGCTGAATTTTATTGATTGCATGGTACTTTTCTAACAATTGTTGACCTAATAGATGGCAAGTATCGCCAGTGGCAATGGCAATTTTATAAGGCTGAGTGTTGGAGCTCGAAGGGGACTTTAGTGCTTCTAGCAGTATTTCTTCTAGTACGGATTGTTCAATACTTTTATCGCTGAACGCACGAATACTGCGACGGTTGTTTAGTACATCTGTAAATTCCATTAATTTTTCTCTTTATATTTTTATTATAAGTACTGGCGATGATAGGAATATTATCAAAAGTCTTTGTACTTAGGGTTGGCTAAATACAACAAAATAATACGCATGGCCCTTAGTTTGAATACTAAGTGCCATGCGAGAGTTAAACAATGTTTAAAGATGATGCTATGTTTACAGGTTTTTACGAGCTAATGCGGCACATTAAGCTTTTAATATAACGAGTCTCGGGAATACCAGGGTGTACTGGATGGTCGGGACCCTGTGAGCCACGCTCTATTATCTGTACATTTCTATCTAGGTGACGACCTACTTGGCTAAGCATTCTGTCTAAGCTGCTCTCACTTAAATGCATAGAACACGACGCCGATACTAATAGACCTTCGGTGCCTAAAAGACGCATGCCCAGTTGATTCAGCTTTTGGTAAGCCCGTTCACCAGGACCAATGTCTTTGCGTTTTGGTATGAATGCAGGAGGGTCTAGAATCACCACATCAAATCTTTGCTGTTCTTCTAGCAGTTTTTCCATTACGGCAAATGCATCTCCACGAATAGTTTCTACCTTGTCATTTACACCGTTTAATGTGGCGTTATGATCAACCCAGTTTAACGCCTGGTTAGAGGTATCGACGCAAACTACGTGCTCAGCCCCTGCGGTAGCCGCTTGTATGCCCCAGCCACCGATGTAGCTGCAAATATCCAGTACACGTTTGCCTTTTACATGCTCATTTATGCGTTGGCGGTTTAGGCGATGGTCATAAAACCAGCCTGTTTTTTGCCCATCCCAAACAGGTGCTTCAAATTTGGTGCCGTTTTCAATCATAGGCAGCATTTTAGGCACATCACCTTCAGCGATTGTGACGTATTCTTCGAGACCTTCTTGTACGCGCATTTTACCGTCGTTTTTCCAAAGCAGGCCTTTCATTTCAAATACCTTGATCAATGCGGCCTGAATTTGAGGTTTTAACGCCTCCATGCCTGCAGTGGATATTTGGGCTACGAAGTAGTCGCCAAAACGGTCGATTACTAAACCAGGAAGTCCGTCACTTTCGCCGTATACTAGACGATAAAAAGGTTCGTCAAAGCACATCTCTCTTAAGGCTAGGGCACTTTGAAGGCGCTGGATGATTTGGCTTGTGCCAAATAATTTGTTTTGACGGGATAGAATACGAGCACAAATGAGGCTATTAGGGTTTATGTAAGCCACACCTAACGATTTACCTTGGCTGCTTTGTAGCTCAACTTGGGAGCCCGATTCAAAGCTTTTTAACGGAGTAGCCTTGGTGTCTACCTCGTTACTGTAAACCCATAAATGCCCCTGGCGGATGCGTTTGTCTTCTTTGGCTTTTAGTTTCAATACAGGTAGGGACATGAGTATTTCTTTATGGGGGCATGGATATATGACTCATTATAGCTAACTATTCAGAATAAAGATTTAAACATTAAACTTAATTAATGCCCTTATCCGTCGGTATCAAAGTCAAATTTTAGCCCCATACCGTCACTGGTTAAGCGTATGACTTTCATAGTCACTATGGGCGCTTCTATTGGTAGGCCGGTAATTTGAACGGTTACTGACTCCCCTAAAGCAGGGGCTTTTATGGCGTCTGAATACAAAAAAACACCGCCATCAGAAATGTCCCCAGAGTTGAGTAATACGCTACCACAAGATTCATGGGTAAACTTTACCTTGGTTTTAATTTTTGTTCTAAGGTCTTTGCGGCGGTTATCGCCATTTATATTCTTACTCATAATTACTGGGTATCCACCATATAATATTAAAAGTTACTAATTGATTATGGCTAACTACTGGTTATTTTTCCAATATGAGTTATTTCTATAAAATTGGGGCTAATAATATGGCCTCATAGATTTTAAATTGAAATATAATAGACATTTTTTTTTAACAAAAAATTTATTATTCTGTCACTTCCAACCTCTATATTATGCTCAGGAAATACATCCTAGCTTAATAATAATGAGAGTGTTATGGCTATAATTCGTAAACCTTTAGTGACTGCAATATCCATTGCCACTATTGCTATGTTAGCTGCCTGTGGCAGTAGTAATAATGATAAAAAAATAACTGAAGTACCTGACGTTTCATTTAGCGAAGTGGCGTTACCAACGTCAGATGTTGAAAAACGCACGATTCAATCTACTACTAGCATTACTATTAACGGAGAGCAGCAAACGGTTGGTTTTACTCAGTTAATTGCTACAGGCGAAGCGAATAATGGCGAAGTATTCGGATTATCAAAAGATATTTCTGGCAACGTAATTCAATTTGAAGACACATCAAATTATATTTGTAATGGTACTAACGACGGTGTGGGTTCTGGTTTAGATTTCGTTTCTATTTTACAAAAACACGACAAGCTGTTTATGGTAGCTCAGTTTGAGTGTCAAGTTGGATCTATGTACAGCGCAGAACTAGAGCAAACAGCGGAAGGCATTTTAAGTGTCAAAACAGACAGCTTGCAGTTTGTTGATCAGTCTAATGAGTTTGGTGGTTGGGTTCATTGTGCAGGCCAAACGACGCCGTGGCAGTCTCATTTAGGTTCTGAAGAATACGAACCTGATGCAGCCAGTGTTGAGCAATCGTTAATTGTTGATGGTAACGCGGTAACAGGCAGTAAATATTATGACGAAGCGGCCTTGTATCATTCAACAACGGCTGAGCGTGCAGAAGGACATGATGAGGCAAAAGTCGCCGCTATTTTACGTATGAGCCCATACTTTGTTGGTTGGACTCCTGAAGTAACCGTTACTGATAATACCGGTGCAACAGAATACGTTAAGCACTATTCAATGGGGCGTTTTTCCCATGAGCTTGCCTATGTTATGCCAGATAATAAAACCGTTTATCTTTCTGATGATGGCACCAATGTTGGCTTTTTTATGTTTATAGCCGATAACGAAAAGGATTTATCAGCTGGTACTCTGTACGCTGCAAAATGGAATCAAACGTCTTCTGAAAATGGCGGTCGTGCTGATTTAGGCTGGGTTAGTTTAGGGCATACTAACAATTCGACAGTTAGAGCTGTGATTAATAAAGACTTAGCCTTTAGTGATGTATTTTCTTCTATGGATCCTGTTGCTGAAGAATGTACTGATTCAACTTATTCATACACCCCTTACTATGATGAGTGCTTAAAAGTAAATGATGTCGATGGTTCAGGCGTTGTTGATAGTACTGATAATGAAATTGCTTCTAGATTAGAAACTCGTCGTTATGCCGCTATGCTGGGTGCTACATTAGAATTCCGTAAAGAAGAAGGTATTACCTTCGATGCAGATAACAACAAAGTATACGTTGCTATGTCTGAAATCTCTCGCGGAATGGAAAGTTTTGCTAAATACGGAGTTGCCAATGACTCATATGATTTAGGTGGCAATAACGATATCCAGTTACCTTCAAATTATTGTGGTGGTGTGTATGCATTAGATGTAGCAACTGGGTCTTCTAAAGATACCTCTGACGTTGCAATTAACAGTGCGTATGTTGTTGAAAATATGAATGCAATTATTACAGGTACAGAAGATGAGAGTGTTGCAGGCAACTCTTGTGATGTAAACGGTATTTCTAACCCAGATAATGTTAGCTACTTAGCCGGGTCTAATATTTTGACCATTGGTGAAGATACCAGCAAGCATGAAAATAATATGATCTGGACCCTTAACGTTAAAAGTGGTGAATTAACTCGTATTATGACAACACCATTAGACGCTGAAACAACTTCTCCTTTTTGGTATAAAGACGTAAACGGTTTTGGTTACATGACCGCAGTTGCGCAACACCCAATGGAAGATGCTGTTGGTGCCACAGCCGATGATAAACAATCTAAGGTTGGTGTTATTGGTCCATTCAATTTCACAAAATTGAAAGATTAGTTTGTTAAAGTTGTAATATACTAATCCTATGAATCAAGAAGGGGGGCTTAGCTCCCCTTTTTTGTGAGCATAAAAAATATGTTAAATAAAATCAAATATTCATTTTCGATGTTAATTCTTATATTGATGGTTGGGTGTTCAAAAAATGCACATGAGCAGCTAGTTGATTCAAATTTTTTATTAAAAGACGGTGAAATAGTTAACAGTAATAGCGCCTATATTCCAGCTCAATGCTACGCAAAAATAAAACAAGAAAGTGGCCACGAATCAAACCCTTGCTACAGCTGCCATGTTGATGGCGTGAGACCAAATTTTTTACATGACGACAGCGGATTACAGCAAGCATTTGACTTTACCGATTACAGTTCTAAAAACCGTTATAGTAACTTATTTAAAGACCGTTCAAAGGAAGTTGAGGCTATGTCTGATGAAGCTATTGACGAATATGTTTCAACCAGTAATTACTTTGATAAAGACGGTTCTATAAAAATAAATAAAGTCCTTAATAATATCCCTGAAAACTGGGATGCCAATAAAGATGGTCTTTGGAATGGATTTACCCCAGACACTTATTTTTCTTTTGACAATCAGGGTTTTGATATAGACCCAAATGGTAAACCAACAGGTTGGGTAGCATTTTCTTATTATCCATTCTTAGGTGGGTTTATGCCGACTAACGGCTCTACTGATGATGTATTGATTCGGCTGCCAGAATATTTTCGCCAAGATGATAAAGGTCAATACAGCCCTGATATTTATAAGTTGAATCTCGCTATTGTAGAAAGCCTCGTTCGCGAAAAAAATATTACTATTGCCGCAACCAATGAAGACATTTTAAAAGTGGATTTAAATAAAAATGGTATACTTGATAAAGCTGAAACAGTGGTTTATTCATGGGCACCCTTAAAAGATATTCATATGTCATATGTAGGTAAAGCAAAGCAAGTCTATGAACAAAGTTCATTTAAAATAGCCGCCGGACTTTATCCTAAAGGCACTGAGTTTTTACACTCAGTTAGGTATTTAAAAGTAGATGGCAATAAAGTAAGTATGTCAGACCGCATGAAAGAACTCAGGTATTCAAAAAAGATCACTTGGAATAATTACTCTCAGTTAAGTAAATCGGTTTCTTCTGAAATAAAAGAACGTCATGATTTTCCTAATCGTGTAAGCCAATATCATTCACCTAGGAAAGGCGGTATAGAGCAAGGCTTGATTAGTGGTAGAGGCTGGAATTATCAAGGTTTTATTGAAGATCATAGCGGCGAACTTAGACCTCAAAATTACGAAGAGACACTATCATGTATGGGTTGTCATACAGGTGTAGGCGCTACTACAGACAGTAGCTTTGCTTTCCCTCGTAAGTTTGCATTTGACAGTTTTCAAAATGGTTATTATCACTGGAGCCAAAAAGATTTGGTTGGTGTTGCCGATCCTATCCGCCAAGACGGTAAGCACGAATACAGCTATTACCTAGAAAATACGTTGTCTGGCGATGAGTTTGGCATCAACCTAGAAGTAATGAATAAATTTACTCACTCAGGAAAAATATCTCAGCAGAAATTAGGCCAATTAAAAAATGATATATCTCTATTACTTCTACCTTCTATCGAAAGAGCTCGTACCCTTAACAAAGCCTATAAAGTAATTGTCGATGAGCAAAGCTATATCTATGGTCGTGATGCCCATGTTTTACCATTAAAGAATATGTATAAAACTATCCCCGTAGGCGAAGATACTGGCGTAACCAATGTGGTTCATGCCAGCCCACTTTAAGTTTTGATAAATTGAATAAAGGTTAGAGTTTATTAATGGATTACTTAATTGCATGTTTGATTATGGGGCTAGGTATCGGCGTAGATGTAGCCATTGCTACATTTATGCGTGCGCATACAATGAAGCTAAAAAGAACCGTGGTAATTTGGGTAGTGGGTGTGACAAGTACCCATACACTGTTTCCAATGATAGGGTACTTACTAACATATTTTAGCTTACAAGCTTTACCTGTTTTAACACCTATTATTGGTGTTATTGCTTTTATGTTAATTGCGCATTTCTTAATAGAAGAACTGAGGGCATACAAAGAAGCAGAGACTAACGCTGCTAGCCAGCAGTCAATTGTCGGTAATACTTCCTTAATCAGTTTTGGTTTAATATTGGCCGTTAGCTGGGACGCATTATGGTCTGGTCCGGCAAAATCAGCTCAGGTGCTAGATTGGAGCCAATGGATGATTTGGCTTTCGTTTATTTTGGTTGGGCTGGTCGTGCTGGTGTTTTGCTTGGTCAGTTTGTTCATTGCGAAAAAGCTCACTAGGTTGATGCCTAGTGCTAATTCAAATAGTAATTCAATTAATAGCGCAAGACTAAAGTCCATAAATTATGGCCTATGGGTCCAATATTCTGTTATCTGCTACTTCGGCCTGTTGGCGCTATTTCGCTATACATTTTCGTCATCAGTTACCTGGGTTTATATCTTGCTGTTCAGTTTCTTATTAATGTTTATTTTACTTAAAGTGATCCAAACCAAAGTGGTAACGGTATCTTATAATATACCAAATCATTAAAATGACACTATCCTGCCAATTTGAATAAAACCTTGCCATTTAAAAGGCTTTTTTACTGAATGTAACAACAGATATAGTACTGTTGCGAATTGAGGTTAATAGTGTTTGAATTTACTATTAATATAAAATTCACAAAGGGCAATACCTATCATGTTACAAGTGAAAAACGTCAGCAAATCACTTACGTTAGCCGACCATACGCTGGATATCTTAGTGAATGTTAACCTAGATGTTAAAGCTGGGGAGTCACTGGCGATAGTAGGTAAAAGTGGTTCTGGTAAGTCTACTCTTCTAAGTCTCCTAGCAGGCTTAGATCAGGCCACTTCAGGCCAAATTCTAATTAATGATCAGGACCTGTCGATCATGACTGAGGATGGCCGCGCAGCGGTTCGCAAGCAGCACGTGGGCTTTGTATTTCAAAACTTCCAGTTGTTGCCTCATTTGACCGCGTTAGATAATGTTATGTTACCACTTGAATTACTGGGGACTAAAAATCCGAAAAAAGTTGCTGCAGAGTGGCTAGGAAAAGTAGGGTTAGCTGACCGCTTAACCCATCAGCCAAATCAATTAAGTGGCGGTGAACAACAACGAGTGGCCATTGCTAGAGCATTCTGTGCAGAGCCCGATCTTTTATTTGCCGATGAACCTACAGGTAACCTAGACGAACACACTGGTGAAACTATAGAAGACTTATTGTTCACTCTTAACAAAGAATTGGGCACAACATTAATTTTAGTTACCCACGATGATCAACTAGCAAAAAAATGTCAGCGACAAGTGCATTTAGAAGACGGTGCGTTAACAGAAAACGTTAACGGCGATGTTCATAAGGCTATGTCATGAATAGCATGCAATTATGCATATTGTCATTTAAGCATTGGCTTAATGATCTTAAATCAAACGAGAAACGCTTACTGCTATTAGCTACTCTGTTAGCGGCTGTTAGTATGGCTATGGTGTCGTCATTCGGCGATAGACTCTCTAGAACGATGAAGCACAGCGCCAGCGAATTAATTGCTGGGGATTTAACGCTGTTCTCATCTCGACAAGTATCTTCTGACTTTATTATTAAAGCTAAAGACTTAGGTCTTAATACATCAAGTGCCCTTGGTTTTTCTACCATGGCTTACGCTAATGATAAATTACAACTTGTTAGAGTCAGGTCGGTTGATGAATTTTATCCACTTAAAGGATACAACCAAGTAGCCAATGGATTTTCATATGAAGAAAATGGCAAAGGTGTATTAATTGCTGAAGCTCCAAAACCTGGAATGCTTTGGGCAGAAGAGCGAATTCTAAAGCGATTAGACGCTAGCATTGGCCAGCAGATTGAAATTGGCGACGAAGTATTCGTTGTTGAAAAAATATTACAGCAAGATGCCGACCGAAGTGGCAGTTTGTTTAGTCCATTTGGTCGTATTTTAATGTCCAAGTCCGATGTGGAAAAAACGGGTGTAATTACTGAAAGTAGTCGGATCTGGTATAAATATTATTTTACTGGCGATGAAAAAACTATCAACGAATTTACTGATTGGTTAAAGCCTCAGCTAAATAAAGCTGAGAAACTAGGTGGCGTTGATAATCAGCAAAATAATGTGGGCAGTGCGCTAGAGAAAGCTCAGCAATACCTGTCATTGGCCAGTTTAATTAGCGTATTACTTGCTGCTGTTGCTATAGCGTTGTGTGCGCAAAGGTACAGCGAACGCCATTTCAATACGGCTGCGTTACTTCGATGCTTAGGGGCAAGTGGTGCACAAGTTAGAAACTTGTTTATATTGAAATTATTTTATACGGCAATGCTAGGTGCTGTGGTTGGCTCTGCGCTGGGTTTTGGGTTGCATTATTGGCTGTTGGATTTAGTGGCTGATGTATT
>JBLHVV010000116.1:0-8602 GCA_047628755.1 Crocinitomicaceae bacterium
CTATCCGATAATAAACTTGGACAACCCGACGGAAGAATTAGCATCGCTAGATACATGCGCCTAGGGTTCAGCGGTATCGAGCTTACGGGGAGACCCGATCTAGGTCTTGAAATGGGCAAAGGAGTTAAAATACCTTTTTTCGGTCTAACTGGATTTTTAGCTATGACAGCTAAAGATGTAGAAGCTGCCTGCAAAGTTCTGTCTCATTATGAGCGACTCACAAGTACTAACTGCCGCGGACAATCTAGTTACTATCTTGAAGATGAAAAGGGTGTAGCGCAGTTTTACTCAATTAGTCCTTACAACGAATATAATTTGTTTGTGGTTGACGCTGTATTAGCATCGCAGTTTAAAGTTATAGAATGGTTATGCGGTAAAACCCAAGCGGTTGAACGAATTGAAGTTGAATTTAAAGCACCCTCATATGCGTCTGCATACCAGGAGTTTTTTCAATGTCCAGTGTTGTTTGGGCAACCACGTAATGCTCTTATTATTAAGCCTGAAGCTAAATATTGGGGTTTGTTACAACATGATAAAAATGCATTTTTAAATCTTAAAGATATCTGCGATGAGCAACTTTTAAAAGCCACTAGAGACCGCTCTCTAAGTGAAAAAGTTATGGACGAAATCAGCCCACTACTAGAAGGCCAGACTCCAAGTATTGAACAGGTATCGGATAGCTTGGGGATGCCACCTTGGACTCTCAGGCGTAAATTGCAAGATCAAAATGCCTCTTTTCAAGTACTCTTAAACAACACCCGTAAAAGCCTTGCCGAAAGCTATATGAAAGATACTGACCTCGCGATTGGAGAGATTGCGTACTTACTTGGGTTTTCGTCTCCTACCGCGTTTCAGAGAGCGTTTAAACGTTGGACCAGGCAATCCCCGGGGCAATATAGAAAAGAGCATCGTACAATAGTCTGATGGATACCCACCTTCGCGAGTAAGACGAAAGGGCCTTATCAAACGACAGGCAAGATTAAACATTTTAAGGATTTAGACATTAAAAGAATTATATTAATCAGACCTAAATGAAATACTTCAGGGCTGATTTAGAACATCTAAATAGAAAATTTAGCTGTATATCGTACTTTACTGTTTTAAACGTATGACAATTAAGTATATTTTACTTAACCACTAAAGCTCTGTAGCGTCATCTACTTCGTCGTCGTCAAAGTCGTTAAAATCAAGCAGTTCATCTTCATAGTCACTCATAGTTTTGTCCTCCAAGACATATATCTACTCCATATGGCCCATGCCATAAAAGTAAGTTTAGTATATATAAAATGGAATTTACAAAATAGATATGACAAATTTGTTAAAAATAAGACTAATAAATGAAAATATATCAAGAAGTATGGGAAGTTATTCTGAATGAACAATAAGAAGTGGCGGACTGGACGAGACTCGAACTCGCGACCCCCGGCGTGACAGGCCGGTATTCTAACCAACTGAACTACCAGTCCACTGTATGATACTTACGTATCGGTCTGATGTTTTCACATCTCATTACTAAGTAAAAAGTAATGGTGGGTGATGACGGGATCGAACCGCCGACCCCCTCCTTGTAAGGGAGGTGCTCTCCCAGCTGAGCTAATCACCCGCTGAATTCATTTTACATCTGAATAAGATGACTAAGCTAAATCTATTTAAAGACAAGCGAAGTTAAATAAAGATGGCGGACTGGACGAGACTCGAACTCGCGACCCCCGGCGTGACAGGCCGGTATTCTAACCAACTGAACTACCAGTCCACACTGCTATGATTTGATTCGGCCAATAATAAGAGTCATCTTATATTGGTGGGTGATGACGGGATCGAACCGCCGACCCCCTCCTTGTAAGGGAGGTGCTCTCCCAGCTGAGCTAATCACCCAATCAAAATCATAATCATTATTAACTTAGTAAACCAAATTAACAATACTCATTAACATCTGAGTGATGGCAACTTAACGTTTTGCTAAACGACCCTTTATACTTTGAGTAAAAGTGGCGGACTGGACGAGACTCGAACTCGCGACCCCCGGCGTGACAGGCCGGTATTCTAACCAACTGAACTACCAGTCCTCTACTACTCGCTTGAACGTTCAATTTTCATAAAGAAAATTGGTGGGTGATGACGGGATCGAACCGCCGACCCCCTCCTTGTAAGGGAGGTGCTCTCCCAGCTGAGCTAATCACCCGCTCAAAGCGAGATGCGCATTTTATAGAACTTTAAGCATGTGTCAATCACTTATCATGAAAAATTTCACTGTTTTTAAGGACTTAGCGCAATATGAATATAATATAACCAACACAGGCCCTAGTTAGATCAATACTTGGCCTATTCTACTTTTTAAATCACAAATTTATTAAAACCCCAATAAAAAACCCAGTAATAACTGGGTTTTATTTAGCTAGCAGTAATTGGCTGCTTATTTTTTGATTGAGGCCTTGATGGCCACATGAATTCGCTTTCTATTCTGCTCAATAGTATTAGTACCTATCCCTTTTACTTTGGCTAATTGGTCTATGGATGCAAAATTTCCATGTGCTTTCCGATACGCTACAATTTCTTGCGCCTTTATTAACCCTATATTAACCAAAGTTGAAAGCTGGGAGGCCGTTGCGGTATTAATGTCAATAACTGCATTATTTAATATAGCTTTTTTACCTGCCTGTAACTTATCAACCTTGATTAGTTTTGGCTTTGAATCCATATTGTTTTGTGAACTTTTATCGGCCATGGCTGAACAACTAAATAACAGTGCCAAAGCAAACGCAGCCCCTGATAATTTAAGCCCTGGTTTTTTTAACAGACTGACTGGTGATTTAACGTAAGAAAAAGAACTTGGGCGAGTTACTGAAGTGGCTTGTGAAAAAAATAGTGACATACATTTCTCCTTAAATGTTGGCTAAAATAGACTAGCAAACAATTCAAAGAGAAAAGATAAGACTGAAGGCTCAATTTAAGCTATCAATTCCTGCTCGATTAACCCTAGAGCTTGTATAGGGTCTTCAGCTTGGGTGATTGGCCTGCCTATTACAATATAATCAACTCCCGCCACTTTGGCTTGTGCAGGGGTCATTACACGCCGCTGGTCACCCTGCTGAGCAAAGCTTGGCCTGATTCCAGGTGAGATGAGCTGAAAGTTTTGCCCACACTGCTGTTTTAACATCTGTGCTTCTTGAGCAGAACACACTACCCCGTCTAACCCGCTTAATTTTGTCAGTTCAGCTAAGCGCTTGACTTGATCTTGTGGAGCTATATTTAATCCAATACCAGCGAGGTCTTGCTGCTCCATGCTGGTAAGTACCGTTACGCCAATTAAAATAGGCTTTTGCTTAAAAGACTCTAACGCTTCTCGAGCCGCCTCCATCATGCGCTGGCCACCCGATGCATGAACATTCACCATCCAAACACCCATGTTAGCGGCAGCTTTAACTGCCTTAGCACAGGTATTAGGAATGTCATGAAATTTTAAATCTAAAAACACATCAAAACCTTTTGTCTGCAACGTTTCTACAAACTGTGGGCCTTCGCTGGTAAATAATTCTTTACCTACTTTTAAGCGACAGCGGCTTGGGTCTAAACGATTGACTAGGTCTAATGCTTGACGGCTGTTATCGAAATCTAACGCCACCACAATTGCTTTATTCTGCATATTCTTTCCTTACTTTAAATCTAACGCCGACTGATCAGACGGGGTATGGGCTAATCTGGGAGTGAGAGTTTCCCATTGCTTGCAACTTGGACAGCGCCAGTAATGCTTATCAGATTCATAACCACATTGTTGGCACAGATACTCGTCTGCCCTGTCACTTAATTCGGTTAATATACGCTGAAAATGCTCCATATATTCTAAAGTTAACGGTTCACCTTTTTTTAGTAAAATTTCAAACAAAAGATTAAAACCAGACAACGTAGGCACCTGGCCTATTGAGAAGATAAGTTGCGAAATAGCGCCTTCAGTACTCGAGTGCTCAGCTAAATGCCTAACATAAGCGTGTAATGTCAATGCCGATTCGCTTTCATACCAAAGCCCCTCAAGTAACCTTTCTAATTCTTCTGGCCTGTGCCGTGATACTAGATCTTTTTGCAGCTGTGGTAAGACCAATTGCAATATTGCCGAGTCGTAAGACAGCGCTTCTTTATAAATGGCTACCATTTTTTTAGGAAAACCCTCTATACCTGCCATTTTAGCCTTTAGCAAAATTGCCTTGATACATTTTGAATCAAGTTTCAAAGCCCGCTCAATTAATTTACTGGCGGCACGCCAATCTTGACTTTTCAAGGCTTTATCAGCTAGCTCACAGCATGCATATGCAATAGCTTTATTGTCTTTTAGCTGCTTAGTTTCACCCGCCAGCTTTAAAATATTCTCCCAGTCATGGGCCTCTTCGTAGAGAGTGACTAGTTTATTGATAGCATTAGATTTTAGTGTTGAATTACATTTAATAAGCTCTAACAAAAGTCGTTCAGCTCGATCAAACAGCCCGGCATTAATATAGTCTGAAGCTAAAGCCAACTGAATTTTTTCAGATAATATTTTATCTAAGTCTGGCCTTGCGAATAAGCTTTGGTGAATTGAAATGGCTTTATCGAGCTCGCCTCTCCGGCGATAAAAAGTCCCTAAATTAAGCTGAAGCTCTACCGCTTCTTCTCGTTGGGCCATGTTTAAAATGGCCTGCATAGTGTCGCTTTGTCGGTCTAACCCAAGAATGTCTATACTGGCGTAAGGCGTTGACTTTTGCTGTTTGATTATTTGGTATCTACCCAACATCCAACCTGCTGCAACAGCCAGTACTAGAAAAATTAATAGACTAAGATCAAACATAGATTATTGCAGCTGCTCGAAACGCTTTTGTGATTGGTCTAACTGCTGCTGCAGCAGTTTGCGCTGTCTAACCAACCGCCATGAGATAGCCGTATTCACAGCCACTCCTAAACCGCAGCCAATTAATAGCATTATAGCCATCAGCATCCCTAACGGCATCTCAGGGGTCTGCCAAAGGATTAAATTTGGTTGCACAAGCAGTGGATTACTCAGCGTGAAACCAACACCAAAAAATACAATCAGCAAGAAAATGCATAGAGTTAAAAACGCTCTTAATCGTCTCATATCACACCTTAAAAAATTTTATACTGTAAAACTAACAAACACACAATCTCGATTATCTACCTAGCCTTGCCTACATGCAAATTTCTAAGCTAATTCCAGTTAAAGCCGTCACTTACAAACTGTGCATAAGGACCAACTGGTTAATATTTATACTAAGAATTCTTTACATATCTTAGTTTTTTTAAATTAAGGTTTAAAATGCAATCTAATTTCAATGTAACCAATATGCGTGCAAACAATGCCACCCGATAATGCTCCCGTAAACTTTCTCCCACCTTACCTTTTACATCTTCACTATTAATTAACACCGAATCTAAATCACCATATTGATCTAACAGAGTACCTGCTGTTTTGGGCCCTATACCAGAAATACCTGGCACATGATTTGTGCTATCACCTACTAAACTTAAAAAGTCGATAAGCTGGATCGGCTTAAGGCCTAACTGCATATTCACATCGTCAAAACTCAACAAGCGCTTATCAAAATGATGATACAAATACGTGTTTTCGTCAGATATTTGCATAAAACCTTTATCAGTAGACACTATACTCACTGTGCCCCCATGCTTAGAAGTTTTAACCGCTAAAGTGGCAATTACGTCGTCTGCCTCGTATTCATTATACAATAAACAAGGAACGCCTAAAGCTTCAAAGCGCTTAATAAAACCAGGCAACGCCACTTCTAATTCTTCTGGCATAGGCTTACGATCGGCTTTATATTCTGAATATAAATCATGACGCCAAGTAGGGCCCTTTCCATCAAATACCAAAGCTACATGCTTAGCATTAGTGGTTTCTATATTTTTTAGAACCGCATTCTGACTATGCAATAAAGTGGCTTCAACCGGGTCTTCTGCACGTTGCTGCTGGGCGGCATAAATACGACGAATAAGATTCATGGCATCTATTAAAAGTAAGTCTATTTCCATTGACTAATTAGTCCTTCACTAATATTAAGCACCTTCATGCTGTTGTAACTTCCACAACTCAGCATAACGACCACCTTGGGCCATTAGTGATTTGTGATTGCCCTGCTCGACTACTTTGCCCTGCTCTAAGACAAGAATCCGATCGGCACTGACGATAGTGGATAATCGGTGGGCAATAACCACACTGCTTTTACCCTTTGACACATCATCTATAGCCGCCAACACCGCTTTTTCAGACTGACTATCTAGAGAACTGGTAGCCTCATCAAAAATTAAAATACTAGGATTTTTCAATAATGTTCGAGCAATGGCCACCCGTTGTTTTTCACCACCTGAAAGTTTTAAACCGCGCTCGCCTACTTGAGTTTCATAGCCTAGTGGCAGCTGTTTAATAAAATTGTCTAGGTGAGCCTGACTAACCGCTTGTGCTACCTGGTCATCAGTGGCACCTGGGCAACCATAGCGAATATTTTCAATTAAAGTGTTATTAAACAGCACCGTATCTTGTGGTACCACACCAATGTTATTGCGTAAGCTCAACTGCGAAACTTTAGAGATGTCTTGCCCGTCAATCTCTATTTTCCCCTGTGTGACGTCATAAAAACGAAACAACAACTTACCAATAGTGGATTTACCGGCTCCACTACTTCCCACTAAAGCTAAGCGCTCACCGGGGGCTACTTCAAAATCGACCCCTTGCAAAATGGGCCGCTCTGAATCGTAACTAAAGTGAACGTTTTTAAACTCTATTTTTCCATTTGATACGGATAACTCTTTAGCATCTTCAGCATCAGGCACCTTGCTAGACACATCCATCAGGGCAAACAAACGCTCAATATTGGTCATTGAACTTTTTATTTCACGATATACAAAACCTAAGAAGTTCAACGGTAAGAATATTTGCATCATAAATGCATTAACTAAAACAAAATCCCCGAGACTCATGACTCCTTGGCTTACCTCATAAGCGGCTAAGCTGAGCATGGCAGTCATGGACGTGGTAATAATAAACGCCTGACCGAAGTTGAGCCCAAATAACGTTAAGCGGTTCTTACGCCTAGCTTGCTCCCACTTATCTAGCTCTTGGTCGTATAATTGGGACTCGTGACTCTCGTTAGTAAAGTACTTAACCGTCTCAAAGTTAATTAAACTGTCGATGGCGCGAGTACTTGAGCGGTTGTCAGCCTGGTTAGCCTCGCGAATAAATTGGGTGCGCCAGTCAGTAATACTCTTAGAAAACCACACGTAACTAACAACCGAAACAAACACTATAAGCGCAAATTCAAAGCGGTACTGAACCCATAAAATACCCATGACCATGAACAACTCTAAAAACGTAGGTACGATGTTAAACACAAGAAAGCGCATTAAGAAACTAATGCCAGTAGTCCCACGCTCAATGTCTCGAGATAGGCCGCCAGTGCGTCGATTTAAATGAAAAGCCAAATCTAAAGCATGCAAATGATCAAAAACTTTAAGCCCAACCCTGCGCATGGCACGTTCAGTAACACGACCAAATAAGGTATCACGAACCTCCCCTAGCAAAACACTAGAAAGCCGAATAAAACCATAAGCTAATAACAGGCCTACCGGGACAGATATAAAAGCCAAAGAAGTAGCCGAGAGCTTGCCATCAAGGTCGTCGACAATTTCCTTAAGAATAAAAGGCATACCCACGCTGGCCGATTTGGCCGCAACTAAACACATTAAAGCGATAGCAACGCGAGCTTTAAATTCGGTTAAATATGGCCAAATTTTCTTAACAATGGACCAATCTACTTCTTTGTTAGGGTCGTAATCGTTGCCCATTCCGCGCATGCAAGGTCTCTCTTAGAAAATAGCATTTTTAAAAGTGGGTCTATATTTTAGCTATAAATTTATTATAGGTATAAACGGCAGATGTGCATGTTACATGAATACAGTGTAATTCACGATAATTGGTATTTTTGTTGCCTATCAATGAATTTTTAAAAAAAGAATTGATTATGTGTTTCAAGTTAATTTTTTAGCTATGGCATGCTCAGTAATTGCAAAGTCTGACGCTGCAATGCCATGATATGGATTTGAAGGATTTTTAATCCTACAGTCAATCTTTTACTCCTAATCAGGGCAAACATGTCTTTAAGTACCTACTAAAGAGAGGCGCTAAGGTTAATCTTTTTAGCCATTTGTCTTTTTATGAAAATCTAGTTTATAAATATACATAAATTAATCTACCTGTACTGAAAAAAACATTTTCTTTTCTCCATGGCAATAAGCAAGATCATCATAGTATGCAATTATTTTAGGCACTGATAGGGGCTTCAATTTAGCTGCACTCCCCCGCATGATCAATATTGGCATGAGTGATAATAATTAATTTTATGTCGATAAATATCAGGTTTAATTTTTAATTATAGCTTCAACTTTTCTTTCTGTGTTAGGTAGAATTGTATCGATTAAGATACAACCCTGTAAGTTTTTAAAAGAAAATAATTGATCATCTCTAAAGGGAAGATAGCTATTTTATGAACTGTTATTACATGGTAGATTGAGTCATTCATTATTAATTTATTTATTTTTAAAAGTAAAT
>JBLHVV010000117.1:0-8590 GCA_047628755.1 Crocinitomicaceae bacterium
CGCTCTAGTGCTTGGCCTAAGTTGCTGCTCTGCTGAGCCGCTAGAGCAATGGGACCCAAGACGCTAAAATCTTGCCTTGCCGCGCACCTTATTCCAAAGTCTGGGCAGTTCAAAGCTTTTGCTGAAAACTCTAATAAGCCTACAAACGAGCGATAAGGAAACATAAAGTCGTGTGTCTCTAAGTTCTCAACTGTAAGGTCGAATGAAGCCAGTAATTTGGCTGGGATTCCACCCAGCTCATTAACAACTTCACAGTAACCGGTAAGCGAATCGCTTCTTACTAATTGAACCAAGCATTCACCACTGTTATTTATTGATGGTCACCTGTAGTCTATCGAGTTATGTCCAAAAAAGGCAAGTATTTAACCGCGTTGATAGGCAAACTGAGTAAACACTCTAATGCGAAAAGAAAATGAATAAACAAGCATATGATTACGTAATTGTTGGTGGCGGCAGCGCAGGCTGTGTTTTAGCTGGCCGATTATCTGAAAACCCTGGTATATCTGTGTGTCTTTTAGAAGCTGGCAATAAGGATAATTCTATATTCATTCAAGCCCCAGCTGGGGTGGCAGCTACAGTACCTTATGGCTTTTTTAGCTGGGATTACGATACAACGGCTCAAAAAGGGCTGAATGGGCGTAAAGGCTTTCAACCCCGAGGCAAAGTGCTAGGTGGCTCTAGCTCAATTAACGCCATGATGTACATACGCGGTAGCAAGTGGGATTACGATAACTGGGCTGAACAAGGTAATACTGGCTGGGATTACGACAGCATACTTCCATACTTCATAAAAGCTGAAAATAACGAAACCATTAAGGATGAATACCATGGTCAGGGTGGCCCGTTAAATGTTATGGAACTGAGAGATCCTAGTCATTTTAATGAGTTCTTTTTAGATGCCTGTGAAGAGCATGGCATACCCCGTAAAGCAGATCTGAATGGCGCAACACAAAATGGCTGCAGAATGAATCAGGTAACTCAAAAAGGTGGTGAGCGAGGCAGTGCAGCTAAAGGGTACCTGACGCCTAATCTTCACCGTCCTAATCTAACCGTTATTACTCAGGCCCATGTGACTAAAGTAGAGATAGAGAATGACATAGCAACAGGAGTTACTTTTTATCAAGGTGAAAATCTGGTCACTGTTAATGCCAATAAAGAAGTAATTATGAGCGCTGGCGCATTTGGTTCTCCGCAAATACTTCAGCTTTCTGGTTTGGGACCCAAAGATCACTTGGAAAAAGTAGGAGTTACCGTCAAAAAAGATGTACCGGGTATTGGCTGTAATCTGCAAGACCACATATCAGTGGTTCCTATCTACCGCACTAAGTTTCTACTGCCAAGCAAGGGAACCCTTGGCTATTCCATTGGCGGCGGCATAGATGCCATAAAAGGTATATTTGACTGGGCATTTAAACGCCGTGGTCTTTTTACCAGCAATTTTGCAGAGTCTGTGGGGTTCTACTCATCAGACGACAAAGTGCCGGCTCCAGATTTAGAGTTAACATTCATAGTAGGAGTGGTAGATGATCATACTCGAAAATTTCACATAGGCCATGGCTACTGCGCTCACGCTACACTAATGCGCCCTAAAAGCCGTGGTACATTAAGACTTGCTAGTTCGGATCCAAAAGCCGACCCGTTAATCGATCCTAATTATTTAGACCATGAAGACGATATGAATCGTCTGGTTAAGGGGCTGCAGAAACTGCTGGATATAATGGAATCTAAGTATTTTGACAAAGTAAAAGGGAAGATGATTTACCCGTTAAGCCGTGACAATATTCCTCAGCTTCAGGAGTACATTCGAGACAATGCCGATACTGAATACCACCCAGTGGGCACTTGTAAGATGGGTCCAGATTCAGACCCAATGGCGGTAGTTGATGATCAACTTAGATTTAAGGGGATAGCTAACTTGCGTGTCGTAGACGCTTCTATTATGCCTACACTGTGCACAGGCAATACAAATGCGCCTACGGTTATGATCGCCGAAAAAGCCGCGGACATGATAAAGGCAGCTACAGGTTAAAATATTGACTATTCTACCAATCGCGAATTGCTCTATGTATAAGGTAGTGTAAGTCATTAGAACGCCAAGCCAGTCTAGGGTAGACCTTCCTAACAAGCTGTCGCTGCCAACTGTCTCTGCGCTCTATAAAGGTAGGAGTTATCATTAATGTGGCTAGGTCAGCTAAATGCAAAAGTATTAAAGAGCGCATGTCGATTGTCTCGCCACATGTCTTAGCTAGGTTCTCCATTTGATCCTCGGTCAGGCCGCTGTGTATTTGCTTCATTACCCGCTCGCTTTTTTTAGCGAGATATTTAGGGATTATAATTAAACCTACACAGCCATAAGTGTATATGTCTCTGGCCTGCTTTTCGTTATTAACGATATTGGCAAGGATGAAAAGCTCTCCACTAACGACCTGTGTGGCCGCCTCTTCACTCATTCCCGGTTTGGCGCAATTAATAACATTCGCTTTAAAATTATGATCAAATTCTAATGGAGCAATCCAGCGCTTTACCGCCTCAACATGATCATTTGTAGCGGCCACTGTTAAAGGGTGCTCGTTAGCGGCTTGAAACTGGTGGCGCTTAATAAAGGCTTTTTTAATGACTTCAATACTAAGGTCCGCTACTTCTTGAATACGGGCTGTATTATTCATTATCAATACTCATTCTAAAGTTGCTTAGATTTTGCTCTCTTTAAACTTCCTTCTCAATCCCACTGTTGTTTTCTGTGATAGGCCTCTCGCTATGTTTGTGCGTTAGTACCATAAAGCAGGTGATCTCACTTATCTTATTCAATTACTTCACTAAATATGTGTAATTTGCTCCCTGACTATACCGAATACGCACAGTTGCACCTATATCATTGACGCCGCCCTGCTCATGAAATAACCTAGTTTGATAATGGATTAAATTTGTAATCTCAAAATGCATAAAAAGGAATTTTCTATGCGATTAAATTACCTTTTATTGCTAACAGCTCTTATCTACATGTTAATATTAAGCTGCAGCTTGTTAGCTTACCGCGTATTCATAACTTACCCAAAATTGCAAAACTCAGCTTTAGATTTGCAAAATCGCAACCTGCAATCCACCTTTAGTACTTTGCGCAGTAAAATGGATGATTTGTCTAGCCTTAATTTCAAATGGGCTAAATCGGATGAGACCTACGGCTACCTTGCTGTTGGCGACCCTGAGTATATAAGCCGTAATATCCTTCGACCATCATTTTTAAAATATGATATTGACGCTGTAATAATACTAAACAGTGATGGGTCGGTTAAATACAGTGGAAAAAAAGAGAATGAGAAATTCATTAGTAGCAATCACTCAGAGGCGTTGAGTAGTGACTTCAATATTAATAAAATCATTAACTCTGATGACCAGCAAGGCTTAGTCACAATTGGCAATGACCTCGCTTACTTTAGTAGCCATCAAGTCCAAGATAGTGAGTTTGATTATGACCCCAGTGGTGCTGTTGTATTTATCAAACTAATAACAGCTGATTTTTTTGCACAGATAAGATTATTGACAGATCTAAAGCTCAGCATCAAAAAACCTGGTTACCTGTCAACACTTCACTCAAAAGAAGGTATATTAGAGTCCGGGGGCTCGGATATACTAAAATTGCGCCCTACCCACTATATACCTTTAAATAATCAAAACAGCTCGGTTGTAGCTATTATGAAACTTGCCAGTGACCCAGATAAAATACCATCGATATTTGATACCACTATCGTCATAGCAATTTTGGGTTTGGCACTTTTACCAATTGTATTGACGCTGGCTATTTGGAAAATATTTATAAGACCTGCTACTCATGTGTTTCACCAAATTAGATGCATGGAAGAGAATGGGTCTATCTCTTTCATAACAAATAAAAGTAATATCCATGAGTTGGATAATTTCACAAATAAATTTAATGCCCTTGTTGAAAAAATTCATTCACATCAATTAGAGCTAAAAAAACAAAGCTTGACCGACAGCTTAACCGGAATACCTAATAGACGGCAGTTTGACAAACGCTTTGACGAATCTTGGCGATCCAGTGTCCGCTATCAATCGCCTATTTGCATTATTATGATTGATATAGATTATTTCAAAAGCTTTAATGATCATTATGGCCACCAAGCTGGTGATGATGCTTTAATACAGGTGGCAAACGAACTTAACAGGTACGTTAGAAGATCTTCAGATTTACTAGCGCGCTACGGTGGAGAAGAATTTATTGCTGTGGTGAAAACAAGTAATGAAGAAGAAGTAAGGGAAGTACTAGAAACAATTAGAAAATGTATCGAAAAACTTAAAATACCTCATATACACTCAGAAGTGGCAAGTCATATTACAGTTAGTTCTGGTGCATGTTTAATTGATGAACCAGGTATGTGGATGAAAGACAAAATGCTAGAAGCTATAAAAATATCTGACATGGCACTCTATCAATCTAAAGATAACGGGCGTAATACGTTCACTATCAACCACCTAATAGAAGATAAACTAAAAAAAATAAGCTGATCTTCTATTAAATTTAAAGCTATGCTTTTATACTTTCTCGGGTGCTTACCAAATCATACCAGCGCTTTAAATTAATTAATTTTTTGTCTGGGCGCACTCTAATTACTTTCGCAAAGTCCATTGTTACATAAGCCGTAATGTCAGCCACGCTAAACTCATTGCCAGCAATATACTTAGAATCTTTTAAGTGTGAATCCAATAGCGAAAAGAATTTAGGCACTGACTCAACACAAATCTGCCCCCATTCAGCAACTGGTTTCATTCTATCTGAGAAATAGCCTGACGTATGCTGGAAACCCATGCCTACATTGTTCATAAAATATATTTCACAACGACGTTGCCACATTTCAATCACAGCTTGCTGTTGCGCCGTAGAGCCCATTAAAGGGACCTCCGGATGCAATACTTCAAAATAGCGGCAAATGGCCATTGATTCCGACAAAAAACTGCCGTCTTCCATTTCCAAGACAGGCACCTTCGCAATGGGGTTTTTCTGTTTAAAGTCGGGGGTGATATTGCCGCCCGCCTTTAAGTCAATCTGTTCAAAATCAATATTACCAAGCAAGTCTTTTTCTGCTAAAAACATACGAACACGACGCGCGTTTGGTGCTATTTTTTCTTCATAAATTTTCATGACTTACTCTCTTATTTTTTTAATAGTCAATTTAATATTTAAAATATAACTTACTAATTAAGCAATAAAAAGACAGTTAAACGAAAGACCGTTTAAATGGAGGCAATGCCTGAATTAACATGGCTCCATAACGCTTACTTACTATACGCTTATCTAAAATAGTGATTTTACCCGTATCTGTCTCTGTTCTAATAAGGCGGCCACAGGCCTGAATCAATCGCACGCTGGCTCCTGGGACTGAAAGTTCCATAAATGGATTTCGCCCTTTTGATTCCAACCATTCAGCCAATGTTGCATCTACAGGGTCGTCAGGTACCGAGAACGGTAGACGCACAATCACCACATGTTGCAAATATTTACCGGGAAGATCAATACCTTCTGCAAAACTGGCTAAGCCGAACAGAAAGCTAGGAAGATTATTATCTATTTTTTCTTTATGCTGTCGAATAACCTCTTGTTTAGAAAAGTCATCCTGTGTCATTACGTGGTCGGCTAATTCATAGGTAAGATTATATTTAACATCATTCATCACCCTTCGACTGGTAAACAGAACTAGAGTACTTTCATTTTCATCTAAATGATTAGCCAGTACATCGGCGATTTTTTCGCCGTATTCGGGGCCGCTACTTGGCTCCACTGCATCCTTGGGCACCACTAGAACGCCAAGATTAGGATAGTCAAAAGGACTCTCAATCATCTCATTGTAATTAGCGCGGGCGATACCAGACTTCATTCTAAAACTATCAAATTTACCCAAGGCGGTAAGCGTTGCAGACGTTACAACAGCACCAAATACTCGCGACCAAAGATTTTTAGCCAATAACTCCGCGGCTAAAATTGGGCTAGAATACAAACCTATATCATCTTCATATTCGTTATTAATCCGTTCTAACCACCTTGAAACAGGTGGGTTGTCTACGAAGTCTTTTTGCGCGTAACTAAGCCAAAGCAAGCCTGCACTTTCTAATCTAGACTGCAACATACCCACAACAGGAAACCATCTTTCAGCATCCGATTTTTTATATTCACCATCATCTTTAGTTAGCGAGCCTTTAAGTGCATCTACAATTTTTTCTACATGGGCGTATAAAGAGTTATGCGTTTTATTTAATTCACCTGCCAATTCTACTAATTCATCTGGTGCCATTCCCATACGAAAACGATGCTGATGTTTACCTTCTAACTCAGCCTGCTCACCAAGCTGGTCTAATAATAAATGCCGCACAAAACCAAGCTTGGAGTTTATTTCACCTATTTTTTCAGGCATAGACGTAACAACCTGCAATAGGCCCACTGGAGTCCCACATTGTTTGCCCATAGTATCAACAGCTTTAGAAATTTGTTTGAGTAAGTTTTCTTCTTGTTGAAGCTTTACCTGTCCCGCAAAGTGGCTTATGGCTTTGTCAGGTAAGTGATGACCTTCATCAAACACATAAATACTTTTGCTTGGCTCGGGCAATATAGCGCCACCGCCCAAGCTAATGTCAGCCATAACTAAATCATGGTTGGCTACAATCACATCAGCGTCTTCAAGCGATTTACGCGCAGTAAAAAATGGACAGGCATCAAAATGCGGACAGCGCCTATTGCTGCACTCCCTGTGGGTTGCTGTTACAAGCGACCAGTCTTCATACTCAACTTGGTCGGCCCAATTATCTCTATCACCGTCCCAAGTACCAGCCGCAAATGCGTTTAAAAACTCTTGGTATAGACCCTTCTGATCATCTGACGCATCCACTCCACCAAACATATCCATCGAAGCATCTTGCATACGCTGGTCTTGCATTTGCTGGTCGAGCTTATGAACACAAAGATAACGACCGCGCCCTTTAGCTAACGCATAACGAAAATTTAAGCCACTGTGCTTGGCAACATCCGGAATGTCTTTTTCAACTAACTGTTCTTGAAGGGCTACGGTAGCAGTAGAAATAATAATTTTTTTATCAAGATCAGCAGCTAAAGGAATTGTCGAAATCAAGTAGGCTAAAGTTTTACCTGTACCAGTACCCGCTTCAATGATGCAAATTGGATGATCTGAGGTACGGTTGCCATCATCGTCTTGCTCAATATTACCCATTGTTTTTGCAATGGCAGCAATCATTTGGCGCTGACCAATTCGAGGCCTTAATGACTTCTCTTTTAAAATTTTACTGTAAGCGGTTTGAATCGCCGTTTTTGCTTCACTACTTAGCATAGCTGCTCGACATCCAAGTGATTCCTTTTGGTAGCTCCACTAGAGTACCGTCAACCGATATCACAATACCGTTTGCATTAATTGATTTAAGTACCACACCCGCAGACAACAAGTCACCCTCAGAATGGTTTTGGCCATTAATAACCACCGAGCTATATTGGGCGACGGTTGAATATAAGTGACTCTCTAAACTTAAGCTGGGTATTTTATTTAATTGTTGGGGGGAAAGTTCGGCCAGTTGGAGTGCTTTTTTTGTGGTGGCAGCAACTGAAACCTGTTCATTCTGAGTAGCAACCGTCAATAACTGCTGAGCTACGGCTGGTGATTCTTGCAGTTTATTTCCGGGCTCTATTAGCGTTTCACCACGCAGCAAAACGTATTCGCTTGCTTTTAGAGGCACTATATCTTTAGAAATTTGAGAAGTGTCTAAATCATTCAATTGCTCAGTTGGCGGCTTGCTAAATAACTTAATGATAGTGGCAAATAAAACAATAATGACAACGGCAATTAATCCCATTGGTAAATTGGATTTGAAATGAGCAATTGGCAGTAAGTTTTCTTCCGTATCGCCTAAACTCAAGCGATCTTCTTCGGCTTTTTTTAAAGCTTCTAATAAATAGGACATATTATTTTTTCGCCAACTTACTTTCTAATAATTCAAGGCTAATTAATGTTTGCAAACCAATTACACCGTCAACTAGCAATCCATAATGGCTTTGGAAAGCACGCACCTGCATTTCCAAAAAGTCATCATAAAACAAATCAGATCGACTATTTTGGTAAGTATTTCCAGAGTCAGGTTTAATAACCTGCCATTCAGAAAATTCAATATCCGCTAATTTTTTTAATGCATTTGGATTCTGTAAAACCCTCTTAACCCAAGGAACAAGAAGGCTTGACTGCCCAGGTTTAATGGTAGTGCCAGTGTTTTCAACAGGATCAGCTATCTGTACTAGTACCAAGCCTGAAACAAAATTCTGATCCACTTTTGCCCAGCTAACCCATTGTCTGTTTATAAATATGTTAAGGGATAAACCTGGCGATAATAATTCAGCAGGCAACCTGCCCTGCCAGCAGATACCATCGGAGCCACAATCTTCTGTGTTGTAAAATAACCGAGAGCTTGCAGTGGATTTTATAAATTTTTGATAGGATGATTGGATTGAATTACCTGTATTTGTAATAAGACCTGAATCGTTAATTAATTTATTATTCGCCAGCATCACAATCGCCAGCAT
>JBLHVV010000118.1:0-8588 GCA_047628755.1 Crocinitomicaceae bacterium
TCGTCTTACTCGCGAATGCGGGTATCTATTTAGCGTTATAGAATAATCTAAAATTGACGGTCGTCACTCTCTAATATATTCATTGGGGGGCAGTTTCTAATTCAGTCCCAGTACTTCTATTAATACCTCATTGTCGACACTTAAATAATGCCAAGTTACATTGCTGTTATTCAGGTTAGCACCATATATCCGTTCACTGTCTATGTTATGGAAAGCCGGTTTGGGGTCTAGTGCTAACACATGTTCGATTAATTTAGCATCTTCATTTTTTTTAATTAAATCTCGCTTGGCTTGTTCACTGAATACGACTTTCACAACATTAGGTTTGTGTTGCGCAAACGGGTATTTAGCGTCTTCAACTTTATCACTGTAAGGAATATAAGGTTTAACATCTATAATAGGGGTGCCTTCAATTAAATCTAACCCGCTTACATTTAATATGACAGAGCCTTCCCCTTTTTCAGTTTTGTATTCAATGCCGTCTAGTTTAACGGCAGACAAACCCAGTCCGTTGGGTCTATGAGTTGCCCGGGTTGCAAAAACTCCCATTTTTTCATTACCACCTAAACGGGGTGGCCTCACTTTTTTTTTCCAGCCTTGGTCTATACATTGATGAAAAATAAACTCTAACCAGATATGCGAACAGTTCTCTAAGCCTGCTACGGCATCAGGAGAGTTGTAAGGTGGGATAAATACAATTCGCCCCTTAGCTTCAATTACTAAGCCACTTTGTCGAGGCGTGGCAAATTTCTCTTTATAGCAAGATTCAACAAACGCAATAGGTGTTATTTCAAATATCATTTGTGTATTTTAACGATGAATTACTATGACTGCCACATAAAAAAAGGCAATCAATTTTTGATCGCCTCAGCAGGAATTGTGCATTGTATCTTATTTTTATTATGGCTGATCTTTTCTTCAGTTACAAAGCTCAGGCTCTTTCTGTTTTTCTCCAACCACTACTTTATTTCGGCCAGTATTTTTAGCCTGATAGAGCGCTTTATCTGCACGTTTAAATAAATCTTTTAAATCATCTTCTTTATGAAGTAAGGCCAGCCCAGTGCTAACAGTGGCTTGTATTAATCCCGTATCTGTTTCAATACATAAATCAGATATACTCATGCGAATACGTTCTGCAATTAAGCGCGAATTTGCAATGTTAGAATTGTTTAACAGTACAACAAACTCTTCACCACCATAGCGGAAGCAAATATCAGTTTGGCGAATACATTTTTGAATGGTTTTTACTGCAGCCTTTAATACTTCGTCACCTACTAGGTGACCGAAGTTGTCATTTATTGTTTTAAAATGATCTAAATCCAGCATGATTAAGCTCAAATCGTAGCCATGACGCTTAGCCAATCCCATTTCACGGCTCAGGTTGTCGTCCATGGCAATTCGATTACCAGCGCCAGTCAAAGGATCTTTAAACGCTTGATCTAATGCTGTTTTGTAGCGCATGGAGTTACGTAATGGATAAACTAAAGTACCCATAAAGGCTTCTAAATTTGCCAGTTCATGCTCTCTAAATCGTGTATTCCGATAAAACGTTATATCGCCCAGCTTTTCATCTTGGGCTTTAAGCTGATAGCTTGAAGAATGCGGCCCTTGATTACCAATACTGAAGTCAATTTCATTTTCAGTATTATTAAAAGCTAAGCCATCTATCAGTACTATTGAGGCAATTTCGCGATGAAAAATAGTCAATAGCTTTTGATAGTCTAACGATGTTTGTAAAAACGTAGCAAGACGAACCAAATTTTCACTTTTGATTTGTGGTTTTGCCGCTAACTCTGAATAAGGTGTTAACTTGTCAGACTGTGTTGCTGAAAAATTTGAAACCTGAGTCACCATTAGGGACCTCAATAAAACCATTTGAATACGAGGTAGTAAGCGATTAATGTGCCAATTCAATGTAATTTAATATTATTTATGATTATCAATGACTTAGCTTTTGTGTGTAACGTAATGTAAACAAACGCTTTGAATTTGACATGGTAAAAAGAAGAAGATTACCGTCAAGTGACGGTAAATTGAACTTAGCTTAGGTGATTTAAGGATGTTTTTTTGGCACTTTTAAGAGGGCACGCAGTATGGATCAATAATAGCGATTATTTATTGCTAAAAACTATCGCTCAATAGGTATGGTTAGGGCTTGTCCGTTAATGTGACGGCTTTCTGACCCCATTAAATAAATATAATCATCAACCAATTCTTCAGGCGCTTTTACCATTTCTGGGTTTTCAGCCGGGTAAGCTTCGGAACGCATGGTGGTGCGGGTAGCACCTGGGTTTATGGTGTTTACACGTACATTGCTAGTATTTTCAAGCTCTACCGCCATAGTTTGCATCAAACCTTCTATGGCAAACTTACTAACCGCATAAGCTCCCCAAAACGCCTTGCTCTGGCGACCAACACTAGAGCTAGTGAAAACCATAGACGCGTCATTTGGGGCTTCTTCCAATAAAGGCAATAAGGTTCGGGACATTAAAAATTGACTGTTGACGTTAATGCTCATTATTCGTGACCACGTTTGCCAGTTGTAGTTAGAAATAGGGGTGCGAGGCCCCAGCATGGCGGCATTCAGCAATAAACCGTCTAATCGCCCAAATTCATTACCAATCATGTCTCTTAGTTGAAAATAAGCTTCCTCGGTAGCGTGCTCTAAATCAAACGGAACCACTACTGGCTGTGGTAGACCCTTTTCCATAAAGTCATCGTAAATAGCGTTGAGCGACTCTTGAGTCCTAGCCAATAAAATTACCGTGGCTCCTGAGTTAGCAAATCCATACGCTGCGGCTTTACCTATGCCATAGCTGGCACCTGTCACTAATATGACGCGATCTTGAAGAGAGTTGGCGTGTTCAGTCATAATCTTCCAAATTGTTAGAACTAATAATAGTTTTTAGCCTGCCGCATGCGGTTAAGGCTTGCCGCTTGCGGCGATTTTGTAACCAAAAAATGGCCTGATATGTTTGCGAGTGTTAGGTTTTTAACAGCTTGGTTAATAATTCAGTCAGTTCAAGGCTAGTATCCACAGTCCAATCGGCCATCCAAGACTGGGCTTCTTGTGTGTTGTGTATGTAACCATAGCCTGCCGCAATCGTTTTCATGTGGGCATTTTTACCCGCATCGATGTCACGCTTATGATCGCCTACATATAAACAGTCTTCAGGCTTTACATTTAATTCCTGACAGGCTTTTAACATAGGCTCTGCATTGGGCTTAGGATTTTCAACGTCGTCGGCACAGACCAGCGACGACAAGCTATTATTCAGGCTTAATTTTGCCAATAACAGTTCTGAAAAGCGACGAGGCTTGTTGGTGACAATACCCCAAGGAATATTATTTTTATTGCACCAATCTAATAGCTTATCTAAGGAGTCAAATAATCGGCTCTCGCGGCAAATGTTATTGCTATAAAGCTCTAAAAATTGTTGCTTCTTTTGTTCAAAGCTAGGGTCACCCTCTTTTATATCAAACGCCAGGCTGATCATGGCGCGAGCGCCATCACTTACCACTTTACGAATATCTAAATCAGCTAAAGGCGGTAACTTATATTCGGCCCTTAATTCGTTCAGACAAACAATAAAGTCTGGGGCGGTATCGATTAAAGTGCCGTCTAAATCAAATAGAACGGCTTTAAAAGTTGAAACTGAAGAGTTTAACGAAGCGTTCATATATTATTCAATGGGCTTTAAGGTTTGCATTAAGTAGTTTACGTCGGTATCGCGGCCCAATTTATAAACCTTGGTGATTGGGTTGTAGGTCATACCGGTCATTTTACCTATGGTAAGTCCTGCTTGACGAGACCAGTTGGCTAGCTCGCTTGGACGAATGAATTTTTTATAATCATGAGTGCCTTTTGGCACCATGTTTAATAAGTACTCGGCACCGATAATGCCAAGCAGAAAACTTTTTGGGTTACGGTTAAGCGTAGAAAAAATAACCTGGCCCCCAGGCTTACACAGCTTATAGCAAGCATTAACAATAGAAACTGGGTCAGGCACATGCTCTAGCATCTCTAAGCAGGTGACCACATCGAAGCTAGCCGGTTGTTGCTCAGCAAGTTGTTCCACAGGAATGACTTGGTAATCAATGCTCAGTCCACTTTCTAAAGCATGTAATTTTGCAGTGTTAATATTGGCTTGTCCCATATCAATGGCGGTTACTTGGGCGCCTCGTTGTGTCATGGCTTCGCTTAATATGCCACCGCCACAACCAACGTCTAATACGTTTTTTCCCGCTAGCTGTACTTGCTCGTCAATAAAGTTAGTGCGCATTGGATTAATGTCATGCAGCGGCTTGAATTCACTTTGCGTGTCCCACCAGCGGGTTGCAATGGATTCAAATTTTGCTAGTTCGGCTAGATCTACGTTATTCATAAACATCCACTCATAAGTATTTGCCAGTTAAGTTTTCTAATCATTATATTAATTAGCCTAATTCTATATTTTTCAGGCTTACTTTGCCTGAATTTTTTGTGCCCAGCTTTGAGCAAGTTCAATTAGTTGCTTTTCATTCATATGGCACAGTTGTTTATTTTTAACTTGTAACTTACCGGCGACCCAAACATGGTCAACTTGGTTACGTGTAGCCGTGTATACAATATGAGAAATAGGGTCATAAATAGGTGCGCTGGCAATGTCATTTAAATCGATAGAGATTAAATCCGCTTGCTTACCTGCTTTTATAGAGCCTATTTGATTTTCTTTGTTTAACGCCTTAGCACCGTTAATAGTGGCCATTTTTATGGCTTCTAAAGCAGGTACTGCTGAGGCATCTTTGGCCACAGCTTTTGCTATTAAAGCGGCTGAGCGCATTTCTCCAAGCATGTCTAGGTCATTATTGCTGGCGCTACTGTCGGTTGCTAGCGCTACATTTATGCCTGCTTTTTGAAGTTTATGTACTGGACAAAAACCGCTGGCCAGTTTCATATTCGATTCAGGGCAGTGAATAACATGGGTGCTGGTGTTCTTAAGAAGTTCAATGTCAGTGTCGTTAACTTCAGTAACATGAACAGCCTGAACGTCTGGGCCTAAAAAATCTAAATCAGCCAAGCGCTGGATAGGCCGCTTACCCGTTTTTTCGAGTGCATCGAGTACTTCAAATTCGGTTTCGTGAAGATGGATCTGAATAGGTAAACCCAATTGATTCGCCAGCGTTCGAATCTTTTGTAAGGGCTCGTCACTGACTGTATAAGGCGCATGGGGACCAAAACCAATATCTACTAAGGGTTGGCTCTTAAAGTCGTCGTGGGCCTTTAATATTTTTTCTATGTAATCGTCTGGGCCGGTGCCATAAGGGGTAGGAAAATCCATTACTGGACCATAGCAAACAGCACGCATTCCGATTTCGGCTGCTGTTGCTGCGGATATCTCAGGGTAAAAATACATGTCGCTAAAGCAAGTAGTGCCGCTTTTTAACATTTCGGCTATGCCAATCTTGGTTCCATCGGCCACAAATTCAGGGCTGACCCATTCACCTTCGGCTGGCCAAATGTGTTTCTCTAGCCAAGTCATTAGCGGCAGGTCGTCAGCCATTCCCTTGAATAAGTTCATGGCTGTATGGCCATGGGCATTTATTAAGCCAGGCATTAGAACCTGCTTAGGTAATTCGATCTCACTGGCATTTGGATATTTATTTAGCGCTTCATTGGTCTCTAGTACAACTAAAATTTTATCGGCTTCTAAAACGACGCTATAACCGCTTAATAATTGTTCATCTTCAAGGGTCAGAAGCCATTCTGGTGTGATGATACAGTGGGTTGTTACAGCCATATTCGAATCCATTTTAGTTTTTTTGCTTAAAAAATGATCGCATTTTGTCGAAGGTGAAGGAGTATAGCCTAATTAGTGTGTTTTTGGCCCTTTTGATTGGAGCTAATGCATTGATTTGTGGTAAAGTCTTGGCTTTATTTGGGTCCATCTAAGAGCTTCATTTTATTCGGAAAACTGACGAATAGCAGAAACTTTATACGGCTCTTAGAAGATAACAATAACGCCTTCCGTTTAGGCGAAAATAAGGGATACCTTTATGGGTGACTTGAGCAAAGAAATCCTACCGGTCAATATCGAAGATGAGCTAAAGCAGTCTTATATGGATTACGCCATGAGCGTAATCGTAGGGCGAGCTCTTCCTGACGTACGTGACGGTCTTAAACCTGTGCATCGCCGTGTTTTACACGCAATGAATGTTCTAGGTAACGATTGGAATAAAGCTTACAAAAAATCCGCCCGTGTGGTTGGTGATGTAATTGGTAAGTACCATCCTCATGGTGACAGTGCCGTGTACGACACAATTGTTCGTATGGCTCAACCGTTTGCTATGCGTTATATGTTGGTTGATGGTCAGGGTAACTTTGGTTCGGTTGATGGCGATAGTGCAGCCGCCATGCGTTATACCGAAGTTCGAATGAACAAAATTGCCCATGAAATGTTGGCCGATATTGAAAAAGGCACTGTGGATTTTGTAGACAACTACGATGGCACCGAGCAAATCCCCGAGGTATTGCCTACTAAAATACCAGCGTTACTGGTTAACGGCTCTAGCGGTATTGCCGTGGGTATGGCCACAAATATTGCGCCTCACAATTTAACAGAAGTATTAAATGGCTGTCTGGCGCTAATTGACAATCCAGATATTGATATAGACGGCTTGATGGAGCATATCACGGGTCCAGATTTCCCAACGGCGGCCATAATTAACGGTCGGGACGGTATTGTAGAAGCTTATCGTACTGGTCGTGGTCGAGTTCAGATTCGTGCACTTCATCATTTTGAGATGGATGATAAAAACGGTAAAGAATCTATTATTTTTACAGAGATCCCTTACCAAGTGAACAAGGCTCGATTAATTGAAAAAATTGCTGAGCTAGTAAAAGATAAAAAAATTGAAGGCATTACTGAGTTACGCGACGAATCTGATAAAGATGGTATGCGTATAGTTGTTGAACTTCGTCGTAGTGAAGTGCCAGAGGTTGTTTTAAATAACTTGTTTGCACAAACCCAGCTGCAAACTGTATTTGGTATTAATACCGTTGCTTTGGTAGATGGTCAGCCAAAAATTCTAAATCTTAAAGACATGCTTAAAGCGTTTGTACGTCACCGCCGTGAAGTTGTGACTCGTCGAACTATCTTTGATTTGCGTAAAGCTCGCGAGCGGGGCCATATATTAGAAGGCTTAGCGGTAGCACTGTCTAATATTGACCCTATTATTGCTGCTATTAAATCGTCGCCAACAGGCGCTGAAGCAAAAGAAAAGCTGATAGATACACCTTGGCTTCCGGGTGATGTAACTGAAATGTTAGAGCGTGCTGGTGAAGATGCATGCCGCCCAGACAATTTAGAAGAGCAATACGGAATGCGTGATGGTAAGTACTACCTATCGCCAGTTCAAGCGCAAGCAATTCTAGACATGCGTCTACAGAAACTAACCGGTTTAGAGCATGAGAAATTAATTGATGAATACCGAGTTAAGGTTGAAGAAATAGCTGGCTACTTAGAAATTTTAGCCAGCGCTGAAATCTTGATGAATGTGATTCGTGAAGAGCTAGTCGCCGTTAGAGCTGAGTTTGGTGACGAGCGCCGAACAGAAATTGTCGAGCACCGTCGCAATTTAACATTAGAAGATTTAATCGCTGAAGAAGACATGTGTGTAACCCTGTCTCATGGTGGTTACGCTAAGATCCAGCCAGTAAAAGAATACCAAGCTCAACGCCGTGGTGGTCGTGGTAAGTCGGCCTCTGCTATTAAAGACGAAGACTTCATCGAACACTTGTTAGTGGCCAGTAGCCACGACACTATTTTATGCTTCAGTAACCGAGGCAAGGTTTACTGGTTGAAAGTATTTGATATTCCAGTGGCTTCGCGTCAAAGCCGTGGTCGTCCGATTATTAATTTACTGCCCTTAGCAGCCGAAGAACGTATCACTACGATTCTTCCCATTCGTGAATATACCGAAGGTCATTACATCTTTATGGTTACCGAAAAAGGCACCGTTAAGAAAACCGACCTAACCGCGTTTAAACGTCAGCGTTCAAGTGGTCTGATTGCACTAGAATTAGATGACGACGATACGTTAATGGGTGCAGCGATTACCGACGGCACTAAAGACATTATGTTGATGAGCAACGCTGGTAAAGCGGTTCGTTTCGCTGAAGAGCATGTTCGTGGAATGGGTCGTACCGCTCGTGGTGTTCGTGGTATTAAACTACAAGATGGGCAAAAAGTTGTTTCTTTGATCATTCCAGAAGAAGGCGGCACGGTATTAACCGCCAGTGAAAATGGTTTTGGCAAGCGCACAGCTGTTACTGAATTCCCAACTAAAGGCCGCGGTACTCAGGGCGTAATTGGTATGGTGATTAGCGAGCGTAACGGCGCACTTGTTGGTGCTGTTCAAGTTCAAGAAAATAACGAAATTATGTTGATCAGTGATCAGGGTACTCTAGTCAGAACTCGCGTAAGCGAAGTTTCAACTCTGGGCCGAAACACCCAGGGTGTGACCCTGATTAAAGTACAAGAGGGTGAGCGCCTAGTAGGTGTTGCACCGATTCTTGATGCTGATGAAGATGAACCAGCCGATGGCTT
>JBLHVV010000119.1:0-8526 GCA_047628755.1 Crocinitomicaceae bacterium
CTGACTTTTCTGACGGCTCTTGATCTGGCAGTATAATGCAGGCTTTTTTATCCTGATAATGCTTAATAAATGTTTTTACGCCTTCACGGCCGGCTGCTACTAACTTTGTCCCACTGGATTCACGTGCCTCTAACATAGCTTGTTCAAAGCCTGGCATTTTGGCCATTTTATACAATGCTAATAAATCGCAGTGCTTAGGCAAGTACGACGTTACCCATTCCCAGTTACCATAATGCATAGTCAGCATTAATAAGCCATTGCCATCTTTTACGGCTTTTTCAAATAAATGCAGATTATGGATATTTTTTATTTGTTTTTCATTTCTGAGGAATTTAGCCTCAGTACCACCCCAAGCAATACCCGTCTCGGCAATGGTCTTACTGGTTTCAATTACGCTTTTTTTGGCTAACGCAAGACGCTCTGGTTCAGGCATTTCAGGGAAGCAAAGCTCAAGGTTCTTAATCGTAACTCTAAACATACTACTTTTAGTGGTGTACAAAAGTACACCGAGGCCATGACCGAATTTTCTAGCCATTGATAAGCTGAGCAAACCAAGTGTTCGTATGATAGATAGGGCTAATCTAGATTTAATATCCATAATTCTATTTGCACTCTCATCTTGATACTAATTATTCATGCACTTTGCCTGATTTAAACAAAATTCGCTACAAACGCGCGAAATATGTATCTGTTGCTATGCTAATTAGGTATATAAGGATTTTTTATGGCTTCATTGGATAACATGCTCGCAGGAATGCGGATTCTAGCCGTCGATGACTTGGTAGAATCTCGCAGTGCGATGAAGAAAATGCTGGTAATTTTAGGTGCCGGCAACGTCGATGTCGCGATGGACGGTGACGAAGCTGCTGAGTTTATTCTAAACAATGATTACGATTTGGTAATTAGTGACTACAACCTCGGCCGTGGCCGAGACGGTCAGCAGATTCTCGAAGAAGCTAGGTTTACCCACAGATTGAAAGCCACCTCTACCTTTGTCATGCTCACTGGCGAAAACGCCATGGATATGGTGATGGGTGCCATTGAGTATGAACCGGACGATTACGTTACAAAGCCCTTTACTATCGATGTTATGCGTCAGCGACTTACCCGTATCCTATCAGTTAAGGGATTGATAAGGCCTATTAACGAAAGTATTGATTTGCAGACTAAAACCAAAACAATTCAGCTGTGTGACGAATTCATTAAGCAATACCCTAGACTCGAATTAAGGGTCAAGCGTATTAAAAGTCGCACTCTAATTAACATGAAATCATATAACGATGCTTTAAAGTTATTTGATTCAATTTTAAACGAACGTGAAATTAACTGGGCTATGCTAGGCAAAGCCACATGTCTATTTCATCTTAAAAAATACAATGATGCTAAAAAATTAGTTGAATACACAATTGAACAACACCCAAATTACGTTCAATGCTATGACTTACTTTCTAAGATTAATATTAAACAAAAAGACTTAATAGCCGCACAAAATGCACTTGTAAGAGCCATCCAAGTTTCACCAAAACAAGTATTAAGACAAATGGAACTAGGGCGTATCGCTTTCGCTAATTTAGATTTTGAAGTAGCTGAAGGTGCATTTAAACAATCGGTAAAGTTAGCTCGTCATAGCTGTTATCGTTCGGTAAAAAATTATTTATTATTTGCTAAAAGTCTTCAACATAAAATCACTCCTAAAAATAATCGTGATACTCGAATTAGTAGTGGTGAAGCGTTTAAAGCTTTGGATGAAGCAAAAACACTTTATAAGCACAACCCAGAATATATATACGATGCCACCATAATTGAAAGCACCACATTTTCAAATCTAGGCAAAGAAATTGATGCAAAAGCTGTAGCAAATAAAGCCGAAGCTATGTTGGCTAAATTAACTCAGCCCACATGTGCTCATCAATTAGCTTTGGCCCGTGCGTTTATAGACACGAAGCAACATGCCAAGGCACAAGATTTATTGGCTATAATCAATGCTCGTAAAGACTTAAGTAGATCAGAACAACGGGATTTAGAGCATACTAGAAATGAAATTAATGAGCATGTTGTACGCACTTACACCACCGAAATTAATGATAAAGCCATTGAGTTTTTCGAACAGGGTCAGTTGGCTCGAGCCATTGAACTCTTTGATAAAGCCACAGCCTATAAAGAAGCGGGGTTAACAGTGTTGCTCAATGCCATACAAGCTAAAATCACCTTTATGGATCAGAGCGAAGCGACCTTAGAAATGGTATCTGAGGTTGGGGAACACTTAGACAAGGTGGGCAGTCTTCCTGAAATAGATGAACGCCATGGTCGCTGGCTAATATTAATAAAAAGTTACGAACGCATAAAACGTTCAGTATAAGGGGTCCTGTAATGACATTTAATTCCACTACATTACTTAGCTCTCAACTGCATGACATCAAAAATGAGATGCAAGCTATTTTAAGTCTTCAAGATGAACTTGCCGAATTACTTACAGAGCTTCCTGAGCAGGCAACCATTTTAACAAACATATCCAAACACAGCGAAAGTCTTAATCAGCGATTAGTAGAGTTGCTCTCTGTACTAAAAATACAGAACACCTCTTTTGCGCCTAACGAGAACGAAAACTGGCTTATAGATACAATTACACCCATTGTTAATGACCAAAAACGCTTAAAGCAATTTGCTGTGATTCCCGAATTTGATTTGGAATTCAATCAATTTTATGACGAGCAATTAGTGGCTATTGCTTTAAATAATATTTTTGGAAATGCTCACCAAGCTGGTGCTACTGAGGCAAGGGTGAAAGTAGAAGAGTTTAATGATGGTCACTGGCTAATAGAAATTGTCGATAACGGTCCAGGTTTTAAACCTGAACAACTGTTGAAAGGAGAATTTAACCCCCAAGGTACTGCCAGCGGTTTAGGCTTATATCTTATTCAACAGGCCATTAAAACCCACAAACGTAATGGTAATTACGGCAGTATCACTCTGGAAAACCACTCAAATGGTGGCGCTATGATTAAATTAGTCTTCCCCTAGTTCTAACTTATCTGCCTACTGGGCGAATTTATCTGCTGTGAACTTAAATAATATTCAGCCAGCTTACGTCAGCACTGGTCACTACTGCGTCAGCCCAGTATAATCGCCTGCTTTCGATTGCTTATAACTGGTTACCCACAGTGTCAGATAACAATTTTCAGTACGACGTAAAAACATTTCAGGGCTTAATTGCAGCTCTGCAGAATTTTTGGACCCAGCAAGGCTGTGTAATAAACCAGCCAATTGATATGGAAGTAGGTGCTGGCACCTTTCATACTTCCACATTCTTGCGAGCCGTTGGTCCTGAAACTTGGAACGCAGCATATGTTCAGCCTTGTCGTCGTCCTACCGACGGCCGTTATGGCGAAAACCCTAACCGCCTTCAGCATTACTACCAGTTTCAAGTCGTTATGAAGCCATCACCTTTAGACATTCAAGACAAATATCTAGAAAGTTTAAAAGTGATGGGCATCGATACATTGGTGCACGATGTTCGCTTTGTAGAAGACAACTGGGAATCTCCAACTTTAGGCGCGTGGGGCCTTGGTTGGGAAGTCTGGTTAAATGGTATGGAAGTAACTCAGTTCACTTACTTCCAACAGGTGGGCGGTATTGAATGCTACCCAGTAACCGGAGAAATAACTTACGGTCTAGAACGCATTGCTATGTACCTACAAGAAGTCGACAGTATCTTTGATCTTGTTTGGTGCTATGGCCCAGACGGTTCTAAAGTGACCTACGGAGATGTGTTTCATCAAAACGAAGTAGAAATGTCCGCTTACAACTTTGAACATGCTGACGTGGATTTTCTTTTTCAGGCATTCAATCAACACGAAGCTGACTGTGCTCGCTTAATTGAAGCTGGCCTTGCGTTGCCTGCCTATGAAAAAGTGCTAAAAGCATCCCATGCATTCAATATGTTAGATGCCCGTCACGCTATCTCGGTTACAGAACGTCAGGGTTATATTTTGCGCGTTCGTACCTTATCTCGTTCAGTTTCTGAAGCCTATTTACAAAGCCGTCGAAAAATGGGTTTCCCATTGGCCCCGGAAAAACTTCGTAACGAAGTATTAGCAAACTTAAATGCGGAAGATAAAGCCGCTGCTGAAAAGGCTGCTAAAAAAGCCGCCAAAGACGCTAAAAAAATGGCTAAGAAGTAGGGATATTATTATGAGCACACAAGATTTTCTAGTAGAAATCGGTACTGAAGAGTTACCACCAAAAGCCCTTAAAAAATTATCTGATGCTTTCCAACTGGGCATAGAGACACACTTAGCCAGCAAGGGTTTAAAGTTTGAAAGCAGTAAGTTATTTGCCGCTCCCCGTCGTATCGCTTTGCGCTTAAAAGCGCTGGACGTTCAAGGTGCCGTAAGTAAAGTTGAAAAGCTGGGCCCTTATTCTAGTGTTGCATTTGATGCCGACGGCAACCCGACTAAAGCTGCCGAAGGCTTTGCTCGTGCCAATAAAATTACTTTCGAAGAAGTTGGCCGCATTACAGATGACAAAGGCGAGCGTCTTTACTACTCACAAGAATTACCAGGGGCTAGCGCAACCGACGAATTACCCACTGCCGTTACTGATAGCTTGAATAAACTGCCAATTCCTAAGCGCATGCGTTGGGGTTCTAGCCGCATTGAATTTGTTCGCCCGGTGCAATGGGTTCTTATGTTGCTAGGTGGCAAAGTGGTTGATACGACCATTCTTGGTATTAAATCAGGCAACGTAACTCGAGGGCACCGTTTTCATGCCAATGAAGAAATTGCTATTACCAACGCCGACGATTACGAAATTGCTTTAAAAGAGCAAGGAAAAGTATTAGCTGATTATGACATCCGTAAAGAGCTAGTTCGAACACAAGTAATTGAACAGGGTAAAAAGCTGGGTGGCGTTGCGGTTATTGATGAAGACTTATTAGACGAAGTGGCTTCTCTTAACGAATGGCCTACTGCATTAGCCGGTGGCTTTGACAAGTTATTCTTAGACGTGCCTGCACAAGCTCTCATTAGCTCTATGAAAGAGCATCAAAAATATTTTCATGTTGTTGATGGTAATGGCCAGTTGATGCCTAATTTCATTACTGTTTGTAATATTGAATCAAAAGATCCTCAACAGGTAATTCATGGTAATGAAAAGGTTATTCGCCCACGCTTAAGTGATGCAAAATTCTTTTGGGATACAGACCGCAAGGTTTCGCTTGAAAGTCGTTTTGAAAAACTCAGCACCGTTGTTTGGGTACAAAAACTGGGTTCGCTTAAAGATAAAGCCGAACGTTTAAGCCGTCTAGCTGGAAAAATTGCCCACGTAATTGGTGGTGATCAAGCCCTTGCAGAACGAGCTTCTAAACTGTGTAAAACAGATTTACTAAGCGACATGGTATTAGAGTTCTCTGATCTTCAAGGATTAGCTGGATCGTATTACGCTAAACACGATGGCGAGCATAAAGATGTTTGTGCTGCAATGTTCGAGCAATACAAGCCTGCATTTTCTGGTGATGATCTTCCGTCTACACAAACAGGTTTAGCATTGGCCATCGCCGATCGCTTAGACAGCCTTGTAGGTTTATTTGGTATTGGCCAACTACCAACAGGTGGTAAGGACCCGTTTGCGTTACGACGTGCATCTTTAGGCGTATTACGTTTACTTGTCGAAAAAGACATTAACATTGATATTTCTACGTTAATTGACTGGGCCATAGATAACAATTGGCCAATTGAATTAAAAGACGACACCAAGTCTAAGCTAACTGATTATATGCTAGATCGCTTCAGCGCCATGTATCAGGACCAAAATATTCCTGCCGTGGTGTTCCAAGCGGTGCGTGCTAAAGGCATTACTCAACCGTTAGACATTAATAAACGTGTCCAAGCGGTATTTGCATTTTCTAAACTAGATAGTGCCAGTGCTTTAGCCGCTGCTAACAAACGTGTTTCTAATATTCTTGCCAAAAATAATGCCGTTATCGATACACCTGTTATAGACAATAGTTTATTACAAGAAGATGCGGAAAAACTGTTAGCCAAAGAATTAGCTGAAAAAGCAATTGAGGTGCAAGCCATCTTTGATGCTGGTGATTACGCAGATTACCTAACGTCGTTAACGTCTTTACGCAGCAGTATTGATGCATTTTTTGATAACGTAATGGTAATGGCTGATGATGAAGCCGTTAAGAACAATCGATTGGCACTGCTTAATCAGTTACGTAATTTATTTTTACAAGTAGCGGATATTTCACTGCTATAGAAATATTGATGCGTAACAAAGTGAATAGGGAGCCTTGGCTCCCTTTTTACTTTCAGTGGCTTTAATTGCACTATTTACTGCCTTGTTTTTGTATATATTTATCTGGAAATAATATGAACCCATTAAAATTAGTTATTTTGGATCGCGATGGTGTTATTAATTACGATTCAGATGAATATATAAAAACCGTTGATGAATGGATACCACTTCCTGGTGCACTAGAAGCCTTAGGGAGACTTACCAAGGCCGGTTACAAAATTGCCATTGCGACCAATCAGTCTGGTGTGTCTCGTGAATACTTCACACTAGATACTCTTGCAGATATGCATAACAAAATGATGGATTTAGCAACTCTTGAACAAGCTGAAATTAACCATATTGCATTCTGTCCTCATGGCCCAAATGATCAGTGTAATTGTCGGAAGCCTCTACCTGGTTTGATTCATCAAATTGAAAAAGCTCTGAAATTAGATGCTAAAGGCTGCTATATGGTAGGTGATTCCCTAAGAGATTTACAAGCTGGTCAAGCCGCAGGATTAAAAGCAGCACTTGTACTCACAGGAAAGGGACAAAAGACCTTTGATAAAAATATGGGGCTTGAACAGGTTGAGGTTTTTACTGATTTAAATATGTTTGTGGAACATTTAATTACTAAACAATGATAGGCAACTACCAATTTAATTAGACCTTTAGGTCAATTATGAATCACACCATTAAAAGGTATAATACATTGACCTTTACTGTTCACACGTTATTATTTCAGCAGATCATATATTTATTTAATTCAACGTTTTTGTACAGCATACATTAGCTTTAGCTTATGTTTTATTGAGCGTTATTATTCATTAGAAAATAATTATTGTTTCAACTCGTTAAGGAAACTCTCTTGAAAATATTTTTTATATTACTAATTTGTTTTGGTATATCTTTAACCGCCTCAGCTGGCACCTACAATTACGCCGACATCGGATTCGGAATATCTAAAATCAGCAGCTCAACTGATAATGAAGAAATTGATGATGATGTTGATAAATTAGATCTTATTGGGGCGTTTAAGGTGGCAACAGGTTCTAGAATAGGTCGCAGTGTCCATACTTGGTTCGAACTTTCTTATATATACCAAGAGCCAAGAAAAATTGTTGAATCTGAAGTAACTAATCATTATTTTTTAGCAGGTCTAAAATTTACCACTGATCCAAAATCCGATTTATCCACATTTTTTAAATTGTCTGGAGGAAAAGTTTTTAGTAAATTAAGCCAACCATCTGGTGCTTCTAGCGACTCTGCTATGGTTTATTCAGGATCACTAGGAACCAGCTTTAGATTAAATAAAAAGCAATCCATAAACTTTGAAGTGCAATCAATATTTTCTGAAATAGAAACGGGTAGTTTGTATAATAACTTTTTTATTGTGTCTTTAAATCAGTTCCTCTAATCATTCCAACACTACTCATCTTTTATTATAAAAACCTATAAAATTCAACTGACCTTTACGGTCTACAGGTTATTATTTCATCGCTACGTAGTCTATATAACTTAAATACCAGTCAAACGGACTCGTATCGCTTATACTATCTAAATCTTATGATTAATTTATAATCGGCTCTTACTTCTCACAGATAATTCTTGTTTCAACTTCATAAAGACACACCCTTGAATATTATACTTTCGTTCTGATTATTTTTTCATTTCGTCTGACGCTTTTGCCGATTCTTATAATTATGCGGTGATGATACTCACCCTAGCATGTTTAATATTTACTGCTGATCCTAGAGTTAGCTTATCTTCTTTTTTAAAACTAGGTGGGAGAGAGTATTTAAAAAAAGCGAGTCTCTGTTAGGTTCAGATATTATTCCCATTGAATTAAAAGCAGTGAATATTGGAATAATATTCATTGGAGAATGACCCAGTTACCATCAAGGTGGTGATTGGATCCGTGGTTTTTAGCAAAAATAAAATATGGAAAGACGTTAACCTAGAAGTTGAAACCTGGATAAACCTTAAGGATGATGAAATAAGTGCTTTCCCTTTTATAGAACCTGAGTAATTTTATGACACACCTTGATATCTCAGTTCTCGTTAGCTGCAAATATTATTTTGCAGCTTGTTTATGGTCTCCTCAATTTTAAATACACTTTATAAAACAGTTACATATAGGTTTCCCTTTCATTCTGTATTTTTTAATTGACCTTTTCAGACTACCCGCTAAAATTGTCTAAAAATTAAATGTCATAATAGATATTAATTTTCACCCTATGATACAAG
>JBLHVV010000120.1:0-8444 GCA_047628755.1 Crocinitomicaceae bacterium
TGCTAGGAGCCGCCCAGCGTCTAGGCCTAATCAAGTTATTTTGCCCTAAAGTCTGCAGTAAGCCAGTCAAGCTATTGGGCCTCACTTTCCCCAACGCTGTGGGCTTGGCAGCAGGTTTAGATAAAAACGGTGACTACATAGACGCATTTGGTAACCTTGGTTTCGGCTTTATTGAAATTGGTACTGTTACCCCAAGACCTCAAATAGGCAATCCTCAGCCACGTTTATTTCGTTTAGCTGAGCATCAAGCCTTTATTAACCGTATGGGATTTAATAACAAAGGTGTAGATCACCTTGTTGAGCGAGTTAAAAAGTCAAAATATAAAGGTGTATTAGGCATCAATATCGGTAAGAATTTTGATACGGCAGTAGAAGACGCCGATACTGATTACCAAATTTGCCTAGAAAAAGTATACGCACACGCCGATTACGTCGCGGTAAACATCTCTAGTCCTAATACCCCAGGCTTAAGAAACCTACAGTTTGGTGACTCTTTAAAGTCTTTACTAAGCACTCTAAAAACATCCCAAAAGGCATTGGAGGTAAAGCACGGTAAATATACGCCGATCTTAGTTAAAATAGCACCAGACATGAATGAAGACGAAACCAAAATGGTAGCAGCTGCTTTATTACAGAGTGGTATGGATGGCGTTATCGCCACTAACACTACTTTAGAGCGTGATGCCGTTGCAGGCCATGAAAACGCAGCAGAAGCCGGTGGTTTAAGCGGACGTCCAGTACAGGAAGGCTCAAACCGCGTAATAGCATGGCTAAAGGCTGAGCTAGATGGGAAAATGCCCATCATTGGGGTTGGCGGTATTATGGACGGAGCATCAGCTGCTGAAAAAGCCAAGCTAGGAGCAGATCTGGTGCAAGTATATTCAGGCTTTGTTTATCGTGGACCTAAGTTAATTAGTGAGGCAAGCGACGCCATAGCCGCAGCAAAAGTTTAAGCCATTTTAGGAGCTCACCTCGTGAGCAAATTTGCTGAATGCGAGCCATATTAAAAGCAGTACTGATCAAACACAAATAAGCAGAATATTGTAAACTTAAAAAAGAAACTCATAATAAATAAAGAGGGCCCTGGTGGGGCCCTTAGATGTGAATCGGTGGGGTGTTCTGTGTGTATGGTTCCTGAGAATGTGGGTTCCTTATGATGTGGTTAAACGGGTATTTTGTGTACGCCTGCTACACCTGAATATCCGTCCCAGTGGTCCGATCGGCCTTCGCGCCAGCCGTTCATCCACTCAAAATGTGTAGTACCACTGCCTGGACATAAATCTTTAGATTTGCCCTGCACTCCAGCGAAGTAACCTTTCTGGAACGCACGTCGATCCATGTCACGTTTTTGTCTTCTCATAAGTCTTTGCCTCTGGTACGAAGATCTTTGGAAAATACTTGTTACGATAAGGCTGAACAAGCAACAAATTCAGTATGGTGATTGATTGGCTCAGTGTTAATGATTAATTTATTCTATAGAAAGTAGTTTTAAGTCTAATAAGTTATTGAAAGTGTAAGTTACTGATTTCCAAAGAATTTAATTAAATTGAAATACGCGCTTAAGCTGTTAATTGATCTTAAATTAATAGATAGGCCTTTTAATATAAAAAGTTGGTATGACATGAGTGAACATTCAAAGGTAGAAAGGCTAGATTGGTCTAAGACTAAGTTCGATGCCGTTGCCAAAGTTGAGTTAAAGCCTCAGCCAATTATCGTCACATGTCCCAAAGGTCTAGAAAATATATTGCAAGACGAAATCATCGAACTGGGAGGCAAGTCTTCTAGAATTGGTATGGCGTTTGTAAGTTTTGAAGCAGACCAATTAATGGCCTATAAGGTTTGCCTTTGGTCTCGTTTGGCCAGTCGTGTTTTGTGGCCACTTAAACAGTTCGAAGGGTTAAGTGCTGCTCAGCTTTATGAGGGGCTTTTAGACATACCTTGGATTGAGCACTTTAGCGATAGCCAATCATTCAGAGTTTACTTTTCAGGCAGTTCTGATGAAATCCGCAATACCCATTTTGGGGCATTAAAGGTTAAAGATGCCATTTGTGATTACTTTCGTGAAAAAACAGGGACTCGTCCAGATGTAAGTGATGACCCAGACGTGTCAATCCACGTGCGTTTAAACAAGGGGTTGTTCTCGGTTAGTTTGGACATGGCGGGGGAACCACTGCACCGCCGTGGCTATCGTCAAAGTCAGGGTGCGGCACCGTTAAAAGAAAACCTAGCAGCTGCGTTACTAATTCGTGCAGGCTGGCCTAAATTAATGAAGCAAGATGATGGTGCTTTGCTAGACCCTATGTGTGGTTCAGGAACCTTATTAATAGAAGCGGCATTAATGGCAGCCGATATTGCGCCTGGAATGTTGCGCACCCAGTTTGCGTTTGAAAGATGGAAAAAACACTTAAATCCTGAATGGCGCCAATTAAAACAAGACGCGCAAGATCGTAAAAATAAAGGAATAGATTCAGACGTCGAGCTAACCTTAGTTGGTTACGATATGGACGGTGATGTATTGGAAAAAGCCAAAGACAATGCTCGTCGTGGGGGTGTCTCACACTTTATCCATTTTCAGGAGCAGCCACTTAGCGATCTGATAAAGGAAAAAGGTTTACCTGACAAGGGTCTTATTCTATGCAACCCACCATACGGTGAGCGTCTAAGTGACGAGGTTGCCATTGGTGCTTTGTATGCGGCCATGGGTAATAAGGTTAAGCAGCATTTTCCAAACTGGACCATGGCCATTTTTACCGGTAATCCAGAGCAGGCTTATCAGTTTAAGTTACGAGCTAACAAGCAGTATCAATTTTATAACGGTGCTATTTCAGCCAAATTATTTCTATATGATATTTCAATAGGCAGCAGTACAAAAGCAAAAGCTGCTGCCGAGTTGTTTAATCAGGAGGTGCCTAAGGAAGATGGGTCCAAGCAAGATGGATTTAATCAACAAAGTCCTAATGAACAAAGACTTAAGCAAGAAGGACCTATTAAATTAAGCGAAGGCGCACAAATGGTGTGTAATCGCTTAAAGAAAAATATTAAAAAAATTCGCGGTTGGGCTAAAAAACAAAACACAGACTGCTATCGAGTTTACGATGCTGACATGCCAGAATATTCGGTTGCCATTGATGTTTACGGAGACTGGATTCACATTCAAGAATACGCAGCGCCTAAATCAGTTGATCCACAAAAAGCGGAAAACAGGCTGCGCGACGTTTTAGATGCTGTGCCAGTGGCATTTAATGTTGATCGTGAAAAGGTTGTATTAAAACAGCGTAGAGTTCAAAAGGGCAAAAAGCAGTACGAAAAACAAGATCAACAGCAGAACTTTATGGAAGTAAAAGAAGGTAACTGCAATTTATATGTGAACCTAACAGACTATTTAGACACTGGCTTGTTTTTAGATCATCGCCCGATCCGGATGGAATTTGAAACGTCATGTAAAAATAAAGATTTTTTAAATTTATTTAGCTACACCTGTACTGCCAGTGTGCACGCGGCAATGGGAGGTGCGCGAAGCACAACAAGTGTGGACATGTCTCAAACTTATTTAAATTGGGGTCGAAAAAACCTAACCCTGAATGGTCCGTCTGAGCGCGATCATCACTTTATTCAAGCTGATTGTCTTAAGTGGTTAGAAACCGCTAAAACCCAAAAAGACCGCTATGACATTATTTTTATGGATCCCCCGAGCTTTTCAAATTCTAAGCGCATGGATGATGTTTTAGATGTGCAAAGAGACCATGTTCAGTTGATTGAATTAGGCATGGCACTGCTGCGACCCGGGGGAGAAATGGTGTTCTCAAATAACTTTAGGCGCTTCAAAATGGAGCACGACGCACTGAAACAGTTCAAAGTTAAGGATGTTACTGTGGAAACAATTCCAGATGACTTTAAACGCAATACCAAAATTCATCAGTGTTATAAGATCACTTTTGCCTGACCCTAGTCTTTATAACGCCTAGCGCGTTATGATAAAAAACTTCAAGTGCTGCGCCTCAAAATGAGGCGTTATGGCACATACCCTGCATTAAATTGGTTCGATTTTACAAGATGCACTAAGCTGGCTCAGTTTAGGCATCATTAAATTTAAACCTTGGTTACCAGAAACGTATCTTACTATTGGATTAACGGCAATTAGACTGTTAAGCATATAAGAATAAGCGTTCAACCGATTTTAAAGGGGAATGTTGTGGAAAACCTTAACAGTACTGTAGATACCTTAGTCAGTAGCTCAAATACTTATTTCATCTTACTTGGCGCCATTATGGTGCTTTTCATGCACGCTGGTTTTGCCTTTCTTGAAGTGGGTACCGTGCGTAAAAAAAACCAAGTAAATGCTTTGGTTAAGATCATTACCGACTTTGGTGTGTCTACCATTGCTTACTTTTTTGTGGGCTATAGCGTTGCTTATGGTTCAGATTTTTTTGCAGATGCTACTGAGCTTTCGCAAAACAACGGCTACGAATTGGTTAAGTTCTTTTTCTTATTAACATTTGCCGCGGCTATTCCTGCCATTGTCTCTGGTGGTATTGCTGAACGTGCTAAGTTTTATCCATTTTTAGTGGCGTCTGCGCTGATTGTTGCTTTTGTTTATCCATTTTTTGAAGGCATGATTTGGAATGGTAACTACGGCTACCAAACATGGTTAGAAAATAATTATGGGGCTCAGTTTCATGATTTTGCAGGTTCTGTTGTTGTGCACGGTATGGGTGGCTGGCTGGCATTTACTGCGATCTTTATTTTACGTGAACGCACAGGCCGTTACCGCAATGGTCGTCCAGTAGCATTTGCCCCTTCAAGTATTCCATTTTTAGCGTTAGGGGCTTGGATTCTAACCGTTGGTTGGTTTGGCTTTAACGTTATGTCAGCGCAAACAATGGACGGCATTAGCGGACTTGTAGCGGTTAACTCATTAATGGCCATGGTGGGCGGTACACTTGTAGCCATGGTGGTTGGTAAAAATGACCCAGGCTTCATTCATAACGGCCCACTTGCTGGCTTAGTAGCGGTGTGTGCAGGGTCAGATTTATTTCATCCCATGGGCTCATTAATTGTTGGTGGTATTGCTGGCGGCTTGTTTGTTTACACGTTCACCTTGTTTCAAAACAAATTCCCTCGCATAGATGATGTATTGGGCGTTTGGCCATTACACGGTTTGTGTGGGGTTTGGGGTGGTATTGCGGTGGGCATCTTTGGTCTTGAAATGTTTGGTGGTATGGGTGGGGTGACATTTATGTCTCAGCTGATTGGTTCTGTTACTGGTGTTGCAGTGGCCTTGGTTGGTGGCTTTTTTGTTTACGGTTTAGTCCATGCTGTATCTGGGGTAAGGTTAACCGAAGAAGAAGAATACAACGGAGCAGATCTATCTATCCATAAAATAGCTTCTACTTCAGACGATTAGCTTTACGTTTAATAAAAAAAGCGCAGCCCATTAGGGTTGCGCTTTTTTTTGTCTAATAAATAACAGATGCAAACAGTAATCTAGTCATTTGAGTATCTAGCTTTATAGAGTTTGGTTAATTTTTTCAATCGTATTTGGTCTGCGATTAAGCTAAATAGCGGTGATGAATTTAATTTAGGTTGCTTGCCTTTACCAATTCTTTGCAGCTGTCGTTTAGTAATAGCCATAGTCGCAAGGCTACCAAGGGTTTTGTTTTTCCAAGTGACCGAAGGCAATGTAGCTTGAGCATTACTGTCTTTTTTCCAGTCATTTGGTAGGGTAGGGCAAAATGCTAGGGCGCGACCCATACCCATCATATGGACACCTTCATTTATTACCTTTTGTGCAGTGGCAAGGCTATTAATGCCACCCGTTGTCATAATAGGTATACTGGCTTGCTTGGCAATATCTTTAGCAAAAGTTAAAAAATAAGCTTCTCGGTTTAGCGTTCTGCCATCTTTTGTAATGCCCTGCATTGCAGGGCTTTCGTAACTGCCCCCAGACAATTCAACTAAATCTATATTCAGTTCTTCCAATTTTTTGACCACTGCAAGCGCGTCTTCACTGTCAAAGCCCCCACGTTGAAAATCTGCTGAGTTTAATTTAACAGCAATGGCCGTTTCTTTTGGTACTACTTTTTGAATGGCTTCAATAATTTCATATAACAAGCGTGCACGATTATCTAAGCTGCCACCCCATTGATCGGTTCGTTGATTAGTCAGTGGAGATAAAAACTGAGATAGAAGATAGCCATGGGCAGCATGTACCTGAATACCATCAAAACCGGCCTCTATAGCTTTAACCGATGTAACGGCAAAGCGTTGTATAAGTTCTCCAATTTCACTTTCCGTCATGGCGGTTGGCTGACCAAATAATTTACTATGAGCCCCCATGTCCAGTGGGATGTTTGAAGGTGACAAAACCTGTCCTCCCATGGCAGCGTAAACTTGACGACCAGGGTGATTTATTTGCATCCAAACATGGGTACCGTTTTGCTTTGCGATGTCTGCCCATTGTTTAAAAGGCTCTAGCGGTGTGTCTTGCTCTAAAGCAATACCGCCAGGGCCAGTCATAGCTCTATGGTCAACCATCACATTACCAGTAATTAATAAACCGCTGCCACCATTTGCCCAAGCGTCGTATAATTTAAAAATAGTGTCCCCTGGAAGGTGCCCTTCAGCGGCCATATTTTCTTCCATAGCAGCCTTTGCTAAGCGGTTAGGCAGCTGGGTGCCGTTAGGCAAAATAAGTGGCGAATAAATGGTATTTGTCATAACAGCCTGAACTAATTAATTATTATTAAGTGGATGATCTTATAATGCTTAAATATTACAAATCAAGAGGCTAAACGGGAATACAGTTTCTCAGCTTAACAATGGCCGTAATGGATACCTCTAAAGTTAAAAATTAAGATTTAAGAAATACACTTCTAACGCTACACTGGGACTATAGGTTTGTAATGTCGTTATAAAACAATTGGTAAGGAATAGTATGTGCGAATTACTGGGGATGAGCGCTAATACCCCGACAGATTTATGTTTTAGCTTTACTGGATTAACTCAACGTGGAGGTCGCACAGGGCCCCATGGAGATGGTTGGGGCGTTGCCTTTTACGATGGCAAGGGAGTGTCTAGTTTTCATGAGTCTAGCGCCAGTGCCTCATCTAAAGTGGCTAATATGGTTCAAAACCATCCAATTAAAAGTAAAACTGCTTTATGTCATATTCGCCAAGCCAATGTAGGTGAGGTCTGCCTAGCTAATACCCATCCATTTACTCGAGAACTATGGGGTACAAATTGGGTGTTTGCTCATAACGGCCAGATAGAAAACTTTGTCCGCAGAGAAGGTATGTATGAGCCAGTTGGGGATACTGACAGCGAGAGTATTTTTTGCGATATAATGAATCAGGTTAGGCAAAACCTCCAACGTGATGTGATGCCAAATAAATTAGCTGAATGCTTGGTAGGATTAGCCAGCGAATATGCTAAGCAAGGTGTATTTAATTGTCTGCTTAGTAATGGCGATTGGCTGTTTACATTTTGCAGTACAAAAATGGCGAGCATCACACGACGTGCACCGTTTGGTCCGGCTCAGCTTTCTGACGCCGACGTGGTAATAGACTTTTCCGCTGAAACAACAGATAAAGACGTGGTCAGTATTATTGCTACTCAGCCACTCACCACTGACGAAGCTTGGGATGTGTATGAATCAGGTCAATGGCGTTTATGGCAAGAGGGCGAAGTGTTAGCCCAAGGTAAAGTTTAAAATTGATCGATACAAGCGGACAAAATAAAGATCGACAAAACTTAGCTGACTTTGATGAAATATGGTTGTTTGGATACGGCTCGTTAATCTATAAAGTAGACTTCCCATTTATTGAAAAGTCAGTTGCCAGTATAAAAGGCTGGCAGCGTAAATTTTGGCAAGGCAGTCATGATCACAGAGGCACACCAGATAATCCGGGCAGAGTGGTCACTTTAACCCCAGTGGCTAAATATATTGAATGCATAGGCATGGCGTATCGTATAACTGAAGATGAGTTTGTCCACTTAGATCATCGTGAAAAAAATGGTTATTTAAGGCATGAAGTGACTGTGCAGTTTGAAAATAGAAAATCAAAGCAGGGCCTTATTTATATTGCAGATGAAGATAATATGGCATTCTTAGGAAAGGCTTCAATCTCTGAAATTGCCCAGCAGATATTGGAAAGTAGTGGTCCCAGTGGCGAAAACCGTGAGTATTTGTTAGAGCTAGCCAGCAGCTTGCGTAAGTTAAACGCCAACGACGAACATATATTTGAAATTGAAAAAGCGTTACTTAAGTTAATTTGAACCTTCTTACCATTAGTTAATGACTAACTACTTGGTGTGTATTTAAGTTTAAGCGACTGTTTAATGGATACCCGCATTCGCGAGTAAGACAAGAAGATCATTCGCGAGTAAGACAAGAAGATCATTCGCGAGTAAGACAAGAAGATCATTCGCGAGTAAGACAAGAAGAT
>JBLHVV010000121.1:0-8400 GCA_047628755.1 Crocinitomicaceae bacterium
TCTTGGATACCCGCATGCGCGAGTAAGACGGGCTGACTTCTTGGATACCCGCATGCGCGAGTAAGACGGGCTGACGGCTTGGATACTCGCAACGACCTTCGTCTTACCAGAAGTTAGGTACTAACTATCTGGTATCCATTTTAGATTATTCAAGGCTGGACGATGGATACCCGCATGCGCGAGTAAGACGGGCTGACGGCTTGGATACTCGCCTGCGCGAGTAAGTCGTCTAAACTTCTTTTAGACGCAGTTCTTTAGGTAAGTTAAATATGATATTTTCTTCGCGGCCATTAAGCTCTACTGGTGTATTGCCGCCCAGTTTTTTTACACGATCTACCACTTGCTGAACGAGTATTTCTGGTGCCGATGCTCCTGCTGTAATGCCTATTTTATTATTACTATTAAACCAGTCTGGATTTATCTCATCTGCGTTATCGATTAAATAAGCCGCTGCTCCCATACGCTCGCCCAGTTCGCGTAAGCGATTTGAGTTAGAGCTATTCGGAGAACCCACTACCAAAATTAGATCGCAGTCTTTAGCCAAATCTTTTACTGCGTCTTGGCGGTTTTGTGTGGCATAACAAATATCATCGGTTTTAGGACCATTAATTTTTGGGAACTTTTTACGTAAGGCCTGTATAACAATGGCCGTATCATCCATCGATAAGGTAGTCTGACTTACGTATGACAACTCATTGGGGTTTTTAGGTGTTAAGGATTCTACATCAGCTATATTTTCTACTAAATAAATGCCTCCACCATTTTCATTATCATATTGGCCCATAGTCCCCTCAACTTCTGGGTGACCTTTGTGACCAATTAAAATCATTTCGCTGCCCTTAGTAGAGTAACGTGTCACTTCCATATGCACTTTTGTCACCAATGGACAGGTAGCATCAAATACTTTTAAGCCTCGCTCTTTGGCTTCATTCTGTACCGCTTTAGAAACACCGTGAGCAGAAAATATGACAATGCTGTCGTCTGGTACTTCGCATAATTCATCAATAAATACTGCGCCGCGATCTCGTAGATTATCTACCACAAACTTATTATGTACCACTTCGTGGCGCACATAGATTGGTGGTTCGAAAATATCTAATGCACGGTTAACAATGTCGATAGCTCGATCAACTCCGGCACAAAAACCTCTTGGATTCGCTAGCGTAATATCCATGATCAATCTCTATTGAAGATCTGTAACATTTATAATTTCAACATCAAAAGTCAGGGCTTCGCCTGCCAATGGATGATTAAAATCTACCAAAACCACTTTATCCTGTATTTCTTTAATGACACCCGGTAACTCGGCACCATTGGCATCGGCAAATGAAATCATCAAGCCAATTTCTAATTCCATATCGGCCGCAAAATCTGTGCGTTTCATTTGTTGAATATTATTAGGGTTTTTTTGTGCAAACGCATTTTCAGGCGCAATATTAAAACTCTCTTTATGGCCAGCCTCTAAACCAACTAACAGGCTTTCAAAACCCTCTGGCAAATTACCATCTCCAATCACTAATGTAGCAGGCTCTTTTTCAAAAGTAGAATCAACAACCTGGCCATCGTCTAGTTTTAGTGCAAAATTTAGCGTAACTTGTTTGCCTTTAGCAATTTGCATGATGCTTCCCGATTAAATTTTAAGATTTCTTGTTCTGTAAGAACAGGCTTTCAAATAACAACATGGCCGCACCTAAGGTTATGGCACTGTCAGCAATATTAAACGCTGGAAAATAATTGTCATCCCAATGTAAATGGATAAAGTCAATTACATGCCCATAGGCTAGGCGATCATAAAGATTGCCTAATGCCCCACCTATTACCAAGGCTAATGCAATGCTTAATAATTTTTCATTTGGCTTTAATTTCATTAACCAAACGGTTAATACTGAGCTTACGCCTATCGCTATAACGGTGAAAAACCAACGCTGCCAACCACCTTCGTTAGCTAAAAAGCTAAACGCCGCTCCCCTGTTATATAATAATGTTAAGTCAAATACAGGCAACACATAAACTGGCTGTGCAAAGGTAAGATAGGTCTCTGCCATTTGCTTAGTAACAAAATCTAATGCAAGTGCAACTACCGTCAGCCACAGCCACTTAAGCTGTGACTTATTTAGATCTGAAAAATGTTTTTGCTTAACTGCGCTCAACATTATGCAAAGCTCCTTTTTTCGCCTTCGCCGTCAATATTCTCAACACAACGACCGCATAATGTTTCATGCTTTTTATGTGAACCCACGTCTTCACGGTGATGCCAGCAACGATCACACTTTGGATCTGCGCTTGCAGTGACGCTCACACGTAAACCTTCTATTGCGGTGGCTTCACCAGAGCTTGCTTCGAATGCTTTTACCGTAACTTTAGACGTTAGAATCACAAAGCGTAGTTCGTCTTCTAAGCGATTTAGGTCGTCGGATAGGTCGCCATCCACGTACAAGATGACTTCTGCACTTAAGCTTGAACCCACCGTTTTTTCATTACGAGCTTTTTCTAGTAGTTTATTCACTTCTGTTTTTACGCCCATCATTCGACGCCAATAAGCGTCGTTAAAGGCATTGTCAGATGCTACAGATAAACCGGTATACCATTCACTTAGAAGAACACTGGCTTCACGCTCTTCCACCTTTGCGTTTATAGGTGCAGGTGCTGGCATAAACTCCCATGCTTCTTCAGCGGTAAAGCTTAAGATTGGAGCCATCCAACGTAACATGGCTTCTAGTACATGATACAAAGCGGTTTGTGCGCTGCGACGAGGTATACCGTCTGACTTAGTAGTGTATTGACGATCTTTAATTACGTCTAAGTAGAAACCACCCAGTTCATTAATACAGAAGTTATGAAGCTTCTGATAAATATTCATAGTTTGATATTCGTTGTAACTATTAATCATTTCAGCTTGCAATGTATTAGCTTGGTCTACAATCCATGCATCTAACGGTAATAATTCTTCTGGCTTTAACATATGAGCTTTAGGGTCAAAGCCGCTGATGTTCGCCAATAAAAAACGTGTTGTGTTACGAATACGACGATATGAATCGGCAGTACGATTTAATATCTCATCACTTACTGTCATTTCACTGGTGTAGTCAGTAGACGCTACCCACAAACGTAAAATGTCGGCTCCCAGTTTATTAACAACGTCTTGCGGCGACATCACATTGCCTAAAGACTTAGACATTTTTTTGCCTTCGCCATCGACAGTAAAGCCGTGGGTCAAAACCGTTTTGTAAGGTGCTTTTCCACGGGCAGCCACGCTGGTTAGTAATGACGACTGGAACCAACCACGGTGTTGGTCTGAACCTTCTAAATATAAATCAGCAGGAACATGTAACTCAGGGTGTTGCTCTAAAACCGCTGCGTGCGTTACGCCCGAATCGAACCATACGTCAAGTGTGTCGGTAATTTTTTGATACTGATCAGACTCATCGCCTAATAATTCGCTGGTTTCTAAATCAAACCACGCATCGATGCCTTCGCCTTCTACTTTTTTGGCAACGGTCTCAATTAATGTTTGAGTATCAGGGTGCAATTCTCCTGTTACTTTATGCACGAACAATGCAATAGGGACGCCCCAAGTACGTTGACGTGAGATACACCAATCTGGACGCGAGGTCAGCATAGATTCAATTCGAGCTTGGCCCCAATCAGGACGCCAATCAACCGTATTTTGAACTTCATGCATGGCTTTTTCTAGCAAGCCTGCTTTGTTCATTGAAATAAACCACTGCGGTGTTGCACGGAAAATTATTGGAGTTTTATGCCTCCAGCAATGAGGGTAGCTGTGTTTGATGTTGACTTTTTTCTGTAGCGCGCCTTTTTCATTCAAAATGCCCAGCACCTTAAAGTTGCCCTTGTCGGCAACACTTAAACCCGCAAGCTCTAACGCACTCATAGCTTTATTTTCAATGAACAATCCTTCGTCACTGACCAACATGTATTTAGCGCAAATGCCGTAGGTATTTGAAACAACATAATCGTCAGCGCCATGCATAGGGGCCGTGTGCACAGCACCCGTACCTGAGTCTGCAGTAACGTGCAGACCAGTAATAATAGGAACAAATTTTTCGGCAGCGCCATCATCGGCTGGCATAAACGGATGCTTAACAGAAAATGGAGCCACATCTGTTTCTTCACGGACCCAACCAAAGTCAGCACCTTTAGCAAAGCCAAGAATTTCGAAGTTGCCCACTTCAATACCGTAGCGAGACATTGCATCGTTTACTAATTCAGTGGCGATGATTAAAACTTCTTCGCTTTCTTTCAAGTAAACCAATGCATATTCAATGCCCGGATGAACCGATACAGCTTCGTTTGCAGGCAATGTCCAAGGGGTGGTTGTCCAGATTACAACGCTGGATTTTTTTGCAACATAATCCGCAGCATTTATATTTTCAGCTAAAGCAAACTTAGCCATTAAGTCGGCGGTGTTGTCGAATGCAAATTTAACATCTATGGCGACGGATTTTTTGTCCTGGTATTCAACTTCGGCTTCAGCCAAAGCCGATCCACAATCCATGCACCAGTTAACTGGCTTTTCGCCTTTATGGATATGCCCATTACCAGCAATACGACCAAGCGTACGAATGATGTTGGCTTCAAACTTAAAATCCATGGTTAGGTAGGGTTTGTCCCAATCGGCCAATACCATCAAACGTTTAAAATCGGTACGCTGTCCATCTACTTGGGTTTGTGCGTATTCACGGCATTTTTGACGAAATGTTTTTGCGTCAACATTGACGCCAGCCTTACCCACTTGTTTTTCAACGTTTAATTCAATCGGTAAACCGTGACAATCCCAACCTGGAACGAAAGGGGCGTCATTACCGTTAAGGGTTTGCGCCTTGACGATGATGTCTTTAAGGATTTTATTCACACTGTGACCAATGTGAATATCACCGTTTGCGTATGGTGGGCCATCATGCAAAATAAATTTATTACGGCCACTACGCGCTTCACGAATGGCTTTGTATAAATCCATCTCTTGCCATTTTTGCAAAGTGGCAGGTTCGCGCTTAGCCAGATTTCCGCGCATTGGGAAGTCAGTTTCTGGTAGATTTAGAGTGGATTTATAATCTGTCATTTTGGCTCTTCGTTATTAGCACTGTGCTTTGGCGATAATATATTGTCGATAAAATACTGCTTAGCCGTATCAATATCTTTATAGATGGCCACTTTAAGTTCGTCTAAACCGTTAAAGCGCTTCTCTTCTCGTATTTTTTGTTTGAACACTACTTTTATGCGCTGACCATAGAGGTCACCGTCAAAATCAAAAAGATAAGGCTCAAGTATAGGTGTTACCACCCCTACTGTGGGGCGCATGCCAATATTAGCCACGCCATTGTAACTGCCCAGTGACGTTTCAACCTGAACTGCAAATACGCCTGTTAATGGCGTTTTGTGCCGCTTTAAAATCACATTGGCAGTGGGAACACCTAGGGTGCGTCCTAGTTTTTGTCCGTGAGCAATGCGCCCACTTATATTAAATTCTTCTCCTAGCAACTCCGCAGCATGCTTTAAGTCGCCCTTCTCAAGCGCCACCCTAATTTCAGTACTGCTTACTCGGGTACCGCTTTGCTGGACCGTTTTTGTATCTTGCACTGTAAAACCGTGCTTTTCACCGGCTGTTTTTAAATATTCAAAATCACCACTGCGGTCACAACCAAACTTAAAGTCATCACCAATGATTAAAGACTTAACATTTAGGCCGTCAACCAGCACCTGTTGAACAAATTCTTCTGCACTTAAACTCATGAACCGATTATTAAAAGCAAAGCAAGCCAGCGCATCAATGCCATTTTCAGCCAGTTTTTCTATTTTTTCAGATAAAGTTGTCAACCTAGCAGGAGCACCCTCTAAGTCAAAATGTTCTTTTGGCTGTGGCTCAAAGATCATCACAGCTGAGGGCAAAGCCAAAGCTTTTGCATGTTGCTTTAGCTTGTGCAAAACCTGCTGATGGCCAAGATGCACGCCGTCGAAGTTCCCTATAGTTAAAACACAACCTTGAGGAAACGAACGGATATTATGTAGACCACGAAAAAATTGCATAAATCTTAGGCGAAATAAAAGGCAGCATTATAGAGTAGGCGGCCCTCTCACTCCACTGTTTAAGCTTGGATATGGAAAGGAATAGCCGATTAAAGGCTATTTACACGTAAATGCCGCAATCGAATGCCTGAAATCAGTAAAACCCCCCCATAAGACAACACACCCACCGACACCAAAATTGCAGTCCAACTGGCCCGTTGCCATTCGGTGAATCCCATCCATTGCTCAATTTCAGGGTTAAGCAGGATAATACTGGTCAGCATGACCACGTTGGCCGTAAGTAGCTTGAACACCCATCTCCACCAACCCGGCTGGGCCTTGTATAAGCCTTGCTTGCGCAAACCCCAGTATAATAAAAATGCATTAAAGTAAGCCGCTAAAGTTGTGGCTAGGGCTAGACCCATATGGGCAAACGGAAAGATTAAAATAAGGTTTAGCACCATATTCAAAATCATCGCTTGAATGCCTATTTTTACTGGGGTTTTAGTGTCTTGGCGGGCGTAATAGCCAGGGGCAAGCACCTTAATTAGCATAAACGCCAACAGCCCCGCGCCATATGCTTGCAGACTTAATGTCATTTTAGATATGTCATAAGCGGTAATTTCACCGCGGTAAAAGATCGTCGCCATTAAAGGCGTGGCCAATACAATCAATGCCAGCGCAGACGGAATACCAATAAGCATGACCATTCTTACCGCCCAGTCTAGCGTTTGAGTAAAGTGACCCTCTTCTTTAGCCGCGTGCTTATGAGACAAGTTAGGTAAAACCACCACCGCTATGGCAATGGCGAATACACCCAGTGGCAGCTGCGCCAAGCGGTCTGAGTAATACAGCCAGCTAACACTGCCGTCTTCTAAGAAAGACGCCAATAACACATCTAGCAATAAGTTAATTTGACTCACCGACACACCAAACAGGGCTGGCACCATGAGGATCAATATGCGCTTTACCCCAGGATCTGAAAACCCCGGCGTTGGCAGTGTTAATAAACCTAATCGCATCACAAACGGTAATTGAAACGCCAGCTGAGTGACTCCGGCCAGCAGTACACCCCAAGCAAGGGCCATTAGTGGCTGGTCAAACCAAGGAGTAAAAAAGTAAGTAGCAAGTATTAGGCATAAGTTAAGTAACACAGGGGTAACCGCAGGTACTGCAAACTGACCATAGGTGTTCAATACGCTGCCATAAAATGCGGTTAGGCTGATTAATAGTAAATACGGAAAAGTGATTCGTAATAGCTCACTTGTCAAAGCGAATTTTTCAGGCTGGTCGGCAAAACCTGGCGCAAACACCCAAGTAAGAATGGGTGCGGCAGCGACTGCAAATATTGTAAACGGTCCCAAAATAGCCAGCAAAGTCCCCGATACTTTACTTACTAAAGCTTTAACATCTTGGTCTTTTACTTTGAATTCGCTTAATACAGGAACAAAGGCCACGCTGAAGGCACCTTCGGCAAACAGCCTGCGAAAAAAGTTAGGGATTTTAAATGCCACAAAAAAAGCATCGGCCTTGGCACCAAAGTAACTGGCCACAAACACATCGCGTACCAAACCCAAAATACGAGATAGCAGGGTCATGGCGCTGACGATGGATGAGGATCTTAGTAAACTAGAACCTTGATCGGTAGTTTCCACACCAGAGTTTTGTGATTGTTTTGGTTTTTTATCAGGTTGATCCATATATGCGGCTGGCTTAAAAAGTATTTTAGACGTTTATTGTACCAAGCAACCCTTAGGTTACGAGGGATAAATACGATTTATGCTCCAGTATTGAATCATGTTGTAAAAGGGTTTGACATTTGTTCGTTCTATCCGGATAATCCGGCCCCTAATTTTATGTTTATTCTTTTTTCGAAGGAGCCTGATAGTGGCTAATTCTGCTGGTTCTCGTAAACGCGCACGTCAAGCTGTTAACCGTCGTGCAAACAATGCAAGCCTACGTTCAATGGTTCGTACTTATATCAAAAAAGTACGCGCTGCAATTGATGCGAAAAGCTATGACGATGCTCAAGCGGCTTTAACAGCTGCTTCACCATTTGTAGATAAAATGGTAACAAAAGGCATTATGCACAAAAACAAAGCAGCTCGTATCAAGAGTCGCTTGAACACATCCGTTTTAGCTATTAAAGGCTAATCTCAACGGACTGTGTAAAAAGCCAGCTTTTGCTGGCTTTTTTTATGCCTGTAAGAAAGTATTGGTAAGCGGCTAATTGAATACCTGCTGCAACCTTCGTCTTGCTAGAAGTTAGGGACTAACTATAACCTTCGTCTTACCAGAAGTTAGGGGCTATCTTTAACCTTCGTCTTACCAGAAGTTAGGGACTAACTATAACCTTCGTCTTACCAGAAGTTAGGG
>JBLHVV010000122.1:0-8334 GCA_047628755.1 Crocinitomicaceae bacterium
TTACTTTGAATACCGCGCTTACTAATTGAATAACGGTCTTCCTCAGGTAAGAACATGGTCACACCTAACGCACGGCCACGGGGGATTATAGATACCTTATAAACTGGGTCGTGCTCTGGCATTAAGCGACCCACAATGGCGTGGCCAGCTTCATGGTAAGCTGTGTTTACTTTTTCTTTGTCTGACATAACCATAGTTTTGCGCTCGGCGCCCATCATGATTTTATCTTTGGCTTTTTCAAATTCTTCCATGCTTACATTGGTTCGAGCTGCACGGGCCGCAAATAACGCGGCTTCATTTACCAAATTGGCTAAATCGGCACCTGAGAATCCTGGCGTTCCGCGAGCAATCACTTTTGCATCAATATCATCCGATACTGGTACTTTACGCATATGAACTTTCAATATTTGCTCGCGGCCGCGAATATCTGGTAATCCAACTGTGACCTGGCGGTCAAATCGACCTGGACGCAATAGCGCTGGATCCAATACGTCTGGACGGTTAGTAGCAGCGATTACAATAATACCGTCGTTGCCTTCAAAGCCATCCATTTCAACTAATAATTGGTTTAAAGTTTGCTCTCGTTCGTCATTACCACCGCCCATACCAACACCACGGCTGCGACCAACTGCATCAATCTCATCTATAAAGATAATACATGGAGCTTGTTTTTTAGCTTGATCAAACATGTCTCGAACACGGGATGCACCCACACCCACAAACATTTCAACAAAGTCAGAGCCTGAAATTGAGAAGAAAGGCACCTTAGCTTCGCCAGCGATGGCTTTAGCTAAAAGGGTTTTACCTGTACCAGGCTGTCCAGCCATTAATACGCCACGAGGAATTTGGCCACCTAAGCGCTGATATTTAGCAGGGTCACGTAAAAAATCTACTAATTCTTGGACGTCTTCTTTTGCTTCATCACAACCCGCCACGTCAGCAAATGTTGTCTTAATCTGATCTTCACCTAGTAATTTGGCCTTAGACTTACCAAAAGACATTGGGCCACGTCCGCCACCGCCGCCCCCTTGCATCTGACGCATAAAAAACATAAATACAGCAATAATGACTAAAATTGGGAACGAGGCAACCAGTAACTGAGTCCAGATACTTTGCTGCTCAGGTTTTTTACCTTGCACTTCAACTTTGTTTTCTAGCAATTCATCGATCATCTTAGGATCATGACCTGGGCGAACGGTATCGAACATTTGACCGTTACTAAATTCACCATCGATGTTAGCTCCAGAGATGGTGACTTTTTTCACCTGTCCGCTTTGCACAAACTGAATGAACTGTGAGTAAGCTATCTCCTGGTTAGAGACTGGCGTATCCAGTTGCTTAAATACAGTTAGCAGAACGGTGGCTATTATTAGCCATAATATTAAATTCTTTGCCATGTTTACGCTGGTCCAACCTCGATTTAAATTAGGTGTCAAAAGACTTATTTAGTACTTCTTTCAACATTACTACAACTAATTATAGATAGTCACGATTACTTCACTAGTCTGGCAACAAAATTAACTATCTGCCAGATCGCGATCAAAATTCATGCAATCAGGGCCTCTATTCGGCCCAACATATCTAAAGTGTATTTCTATAGATACATATTGGGGATCTGTTTTTGAATTACAAGAGCTAGAACCATGGCTTTATGCGAATAAATGAAAATTAATCATTCATTGATAATAACAGAGAATTACAGCAATGGGCTGAATCCTGTTATAATACTGCTTATCAACAATATCAGAGCAAATAGCTGCAATGCCATTATCCCAAGATAGAAAAAAAGCCTTAAAAACCATTGGTCACAAGTTAAACCCAGTTGTGACTGTGGCCGGAAAGGGATTAACAGAAAATGTGCTTATGGAGATTAACCGTGCATTAGAAGATCACGAGTTAATTAAAGTAAAGTTTACCGTTGGTGACCGCGAGCTAAAAGAAGAATTACTCGCGCAGGCTGAGAAAGCTACTCGCTCAGAGTTAGTTCAAAGTATTGGTAACATTGGCCTGTTCTTTAGAGCCGCGAGAGAACCAGACCCTAAAAAGACTAATTTGAATGCTTGAGCCTTATCTTAAATAGATAAAGACACATGCACAAAAAAGCCCCGTGATTAATTTCTATCACGGGGCTTTTTATTAGGCCTTAATTACACCAAGCTCGGGCGTTACGGAACATTCTCATCCAAGCACCGTCTTCGCTCCACTCATCTGGCTGATAAGAGTTTTGCACTGCGCGGAATACACGCTCAGGATGCGGCATCATAATCGTTACGCGGCCATTAGCGGCTGTTAAACCGGTAATACCTTGCACAGAACCATTGGGATTAGCCGGATACGCTTCTGTTGTTAAACCAAAGTTATCAACATAACGCAACGCAACCGTGCTGCTTTTATTCACAGCGGCTAAATCTGCCTCTGAACTAAATTCAGCATGCCCCTCACCATGAGCCACTGAAATTGGCATACGCGAGCCCGCCATTCCAGTAAGCATCACCGAGTTACTTTCTTGCACTTCTACCATGGCAACACGAGACTCAAACTGTTCTGATTGATTGCGCACAAAGTGCGGCCATGCGTCAGCCCCTGGAATCAATTCGTGCAAGTTTGATAACATCTGACAACCGTTGCAAACACCCAGGGTAAAGGTGTTTGCACGCTCAAAGAATGCCTTGAATTGTTCTCGAGCAATGTCATTAAACAAAATAGATTTAGCCCAGCCTTCACCAGCGCCCAATACGTCACCGTAGGAGAAACCGCCACAAGCCACTAGGCCGCGGAAACCCTCCAGAGTTACTCGACCTGAAAGCACGTCGCTCATGTGAACATCTTGCGTTGTGAAGCCTGCCTTATCAAATGCAGCTGCCATTTCTATTTGGCCGTTAACTCCTTGCTCGCGCAAGATGGCTACCTTTGGTCGACCCGCTAGACCCTTGGTAATATCTTCATTAACATCAAAGGTTAATTCAGCATGCAAACCTGGGTCATGAGCATCGAGCAAGCTATCAAACTCTTGCTTAGCGCAGTCGGCGTTATCGCGCATGGCCTGGATCTCATAAGAAGTACGCGACCATAAACGGTGCAGCTCAATACGGGTTTCATTTATTAGTGTGTCGCCATTTAAACTAACCGTAATGGTGTCCTGATCATTTAGGTTAGCGACAACTGCGCTGCAATCACCTAGGCCTGCGGCATTTAATTGCGCTAATACGAATTCAGTATCGCTTTGACGAATCTGAATTACGCCGCCTAACTCTTCAGAAAATAATGCAGGCATAATATCGTCAGCACCATCAACCAAAACATCTAGCTTAATGTCCACGCCCACATGACCAGCGAAACTCATTTCAGTTAATGTAGCCCAAAGGCCGCCATCTGAGCGGTCGTGGTAAGCCAATAGCTTGTCGTCTTGATTTAGACCCTGTATTACAGCAAAGAATGCTTTTAAGTCCTCTGCTTCAACTACGTCAGGCACATCGTTACCAAGCTGGTCGAACACCTGAGTGAATGCAGACGCACCTAAGCGATTTTTACCGCGACCCAAATCAATTAAGATCAAATCTGATTCTTCATCATCGGCGCGCAATTGCGGCGTTAATGTCTTGCGTGCGTCTTGTACTGGAGCAAAACCCGTTACGACCAAAGACATTGGTGACGTGACTGCTTTTTCTTCACCACTCTCTTCACTCCATTTGGTTTTCATAGACATGGAGTCTTTACCAACAGGAATGGTTAAACCTAACGCTGGACATAACTCCATACCCACCGCTTTTACAGTTTGGTATAAGTTTTCATCTTCGCCTGGGTGGCCAGCTGCGCACATCCAGTTAGCTGACAATTTGACGTCGCTGAGCTTTTCAATTTTAGACGCGGCAATATTAGTAATCACCTCGCCCACCGCCATACGACCAGAAGCTGGACCATTGATAATAGCGGCCGGAGTGCGCTCACCCATTGCCATGGCTTCGCCGGTATAACCATCGTACGACGCAGTGGTGACAGCAACATCAGCAACTGGAACCTGCCAAGGACCTACAAATTGATCACGGGCAACCGTACCGGTTATGGAGCGATCGGCAATAGTGATCAAAAAGCTTTTACTGGCTACCGATGGCAGCTGCAATATACGCAATGCCGCGTCTTTTAATTCAATACCAGTAAAGTTTATATCTGGAAATTGTGAGTTTTTAGTTTCAACACTGCGATGCATACGAGGCGCTTTGCCTAATAAAATTTGCAGTGGTAAATCAACAGGTTTATTATCAAAATGGCTGTCGGCAACCGTTAAGTGCTGCTCTTCTGTAGCTTCGCCAATCACCGCGAACGGGCAACGCTCACGCTCACAAAGTTCTTCAAATTTAGCCAAGTTTTCAGGAGCAACAGCCAATACATAGCGCTCTTGAGATTCGTTACACCAAACCGCTAGTGGACTCATACTCGGCTCGTCGTTTGGAATATTACGCAATTGAAAGTTACCGCCACGACCGGCATCGTTTATCAATTCAGGAAACGCATTAGACAAACCACCTGCGCCCACATCGTGGATAAATACGATGGGGTTGTCATCGCCCATCTGCCAGCAACGATCAATTACCTCCTGGCAGCGGCGCTCCATTTCTGGGTTACCCCGTTGTACCGAGGCAAAATCTAAGTCTTCGTTTGAATCGCCCGTATCAACTGATGATGCCGCACTGCCACCCAAGCCAATTTGCATAGCTGGGCCACCCAAAGCGATTAACTTTCCGCCCACTGGTATTTCTTTTTTCTGCACGTGTTCTTCACGAATATTTCCGTAACCACCGGCAATCATAATGGGCTTGTGATAACCTCGGACCTCTCCGTCAGCCTGGCTTTCGAACGTGCGAAAATAACCGCAAATGTTTGGACGACCAAATTCATTATTAAATGCTGCCCCACCAATCGGGCCTTCAAGCATAATGTCTAAAGCAGAAACAATTCTAGACGGTTTACCATAGTGACTCTCCCAAGGCTGCTCGTAACCAGGAATCTTTAAATCAGACACAGTAAAGCCCGTCAGGCCGGCTTTAGGTTTAGAACCTATACCAGTTGCACCTTCGTCACGAATCTCACCACCCGAACCAGTAGCGGCTCCAGAGAAAGGGGCGATGGCCGTTGGATGGTTGTGAGTTTCAACCTTCATTAAGATGGCCATTTGCTCTTTATTGTAGCTGTACTCTTTATTCTCTGGGTTTGGGAAAAAACGACCCGCCTCACTACCACGAATGACTGATGAGTTATCTTTATAGGCCGACAATACATCTGTACTATTGCATTCGTAGGTATTTTTAATCATTTGGAATAACGACTTGTCTTGTGTCTCACCATCAATATCCCAACTGGCGTTGAATATTTTATGACGGCAATGCTCTGAATTTGCCTGCGCAAACATCATTAGCTCAATGTCGTTAGGATTACGACCTAATGTATTGTAGTTTTCTACAAGATAGTCGATTTCATCTTCTGCTAAGGCCAAACCAAGCTTACCGTTCGCCACAACCAATGCCTCACGTCCACCCGATATAATATCAATCTGCGTCATGGGGCTAGGTTCAGCATGAGAGAACAACGCTTGCACTGCATCATAATCAGTAAATACAGTTTCAACCATACGATCGTAAAGTACTTCTTTCACCGCATTTAAATCAACAGCGCCAGTTACCCAATAAGCAATACCGCGCTCTAAGCGCTTCACACTTGTTAAACCACAGTTGTTTGCAATGTCGGTAGCTTTAGAAGACCAAGGGCTAATAGTGCCAATACGCGGTACAACCAAAAGCATATTGCCTGAGGTCGTTTCTTTCTCTGCTTTTGGCCCATAACGTAAAATTCGCTCGAGCACCATTTGCTGCTTATCTGATAAATCAGCATTTAATTGAACGAAATGTACAAATTCTGCGTATACAGAAGTTACTTGAGGTTGAATCGCTTGAAGCTTCGTTAAAAGTTTTTCACGGCGGAAAGCAGAGAGAGCAGGAGCAGCTGACAGTTTTAGCATTGCTGGAGGGCCTACGTATTAGTGGTGAAAAATTGGAGGCCAAATCATACTTGAAAGCCACAAGTCTAACCACCACTGAAACAAGGATTATGGGAGGTTTTTTATAAAATATGAGTATCTTAGTGCTCACATGAGCATTATTTGGCCTATATAACTAAAGGTTCTAAAGAATGTACAACCAACAACTGCGGGGGCTAGAGGTGATAAATATAGAAAAGACACTTATTATCTAATAATAGAGTTTGGTGTTTTTTTAATCGCATTATAAAATATGAACCATGTCACACTTTAACAACGATACGCAGGAGGGTAATAAAATGCAAAATTCACAAATTACTCGGCAACAATGGACAGCAAAGGTCGTCCTAGCCATTTGCCTAGTTTCAGTTGTTTTAGTTATTGCTCTTTCATCGGGTAATAAGCACAGCTACAAAAATGTAATAGAAAGCGGCACATTAACCATAATCACCCGCAACGGTCCCAGCACTTATTACCAAGATCGCGATCAAGAATCTGGTTTTGAATATGAACTTGCCAGCTTATTTGCTAAGTATCTTGGCGTAGAACTGAAGGTTGTGGTTGCTGACGACTTAGATAATCTTATTTCAGAAGTTGAAACAGGCAACGTAGCGTTCGCAGCTGCAGGAATTACTAAAACCCCTCAACGCTCAAAACGTGTTCAATTTGCCGACAGCTATATGGATGTGACGCAAAAGCTGGTTTACCGTTTAGATAAGAGAAAGCCTAAAAGCTTGCAAGTATTATTAGAAGGTACTTTAGTTGTAACGGCTCACTCTAGCCATGCCCAGAACCTTAAAAAGATTCAAAAAGACTTTATGCCCCAGTTAAGCTGGATAGAGCGAGACGACGCAGATGTTTCTGAACTTGTGCGCATGGTAGAAGATGGCGAAATTGACTACACCATTGTAAACAGTAATGAATTTGAAGCACTTTCTGCTTTTCACCCCAATATTGGCGCCGCTTTTGATATGAGCGAGCAGCAGCAGCTAGGCTGGGCATTTCCTAAGTACAGCGATCAAACATTAATTACTGAGGCTAAAAACTTTTTTCACCTAATGCGTGAATCTGGTCTTTTATCTCAGCTTGAAGAGCGCTATTACGGCCATTTAAATCAAATTGATAGTGTCGGCACCCTAACCTTCTTAAGTCAAGCAGATGAACGCCTACATGAATATCAGGACCTTTTTAAACAGTCAGCCGCCAAAAATGACCTAGACTGGCGCTTACTGGCTGCTATTGGTTATCAGGAAAGTCATTGGAAAGCAAAAGCGAGATCTCGCACTGGTGTTCGTGGGCTAATGATGTTGACTCGCAATACAGCCAAAGAAATGGGCGTTACCAATCGCCTAGACCCTGTGCAAAGTATCACAGGCGGTTCGGCTTATTTTGCAAAGTTGAAAAAACGCTACAAACATATTCAGGAGCCTGATCGTACTTGGATCGCCCTTGCATCATATAACGTAGGTGCAGGCCACGTAAGAGACGCGCAAAGAATAACTGAAGCCCAAGGTGGAGATCCTACACGCTGGATGGACTTGAAAGAGCGCTTACCTTTATTAACACAAAAAAAATGGTATAAAAATACAAGATACGGCTATGCCAGAGGCCACGAGCCTGTGACATACGTACAGAACATTCGACGTTTTTATGATTTATTAGTGTGGAGAGATCAGCCAGAACCTAGCCAAGACAGGTTGACTGAAGGATCATTATTTTCAGCTAATAACTACAGGACAATCGAACCTCTCACGACTATTAATTAACGGTCTATTTAAGCTATATTTAAACCTTTGATTTAACCGCTTTACCGACTTTGTAGTCGGTTTTTTTCTGCCTTTTTTTCTGTCCTCCTGCGCTTAAAAAATGCCTGCATAACGGCCGTACACTGGTCCTCTAGGACTCTTGATATAACTTCAATTTCATGATTAAAGTAAGGTTGATCAAAAATAGCTTGCTGGCTAACCACAACTCCTGACTTTGGCTCTATAGCACCAAACACAACCCGTTTAACCCTGCTGTGGACGATTGCACCCGCACACATTGTGCATGGCTCGATGGTTACATATAAATCAGCATCCACAATGCGATAGTTGCTTAAATTAGCCCCTGCGTCTCGCAGAGCCATAACTTCCGCATGGGCACTTGGGTCATTACTTGAAATAGGCTGATTGAAGCCTCGGCCGACAATTTTGCCATTTAATACCACTACCGCACCCACAGGTACCTCGTTCATAGCATCAGCCTTTAGGGCCTCTTCAATGGCTTGTGCCATAAAATATTCATGACTTGTCAAATCTGTA
>JBLHVV010000123.1:0-8296 GCA_047628755.1 Crocinitomicaceae bacterium
GGTGGGTACCAATTTACTCACGTTTCAGCTCATGAAGCTTGGTATGCCAGTGTAAATGCACTTTTTGGTCATTTCAAAAAATTCAAAACCGATTATTCTGTTATTCCTTGGGCTACCTATACAGATCCTCAAATTGGCCGAGTGGGCTTAAACGAAACCGATGCTAAAGAAAAGGGCATTGCCTACGAAGTAACAAAATTTGAAATGGCTGAATTAGACCGTGCCATTGTTGACCAAGTGGCCACAGGTTTTGTAAAAGTACTAACAGTACCAGGCAAAGATAAAATTTTAGGTGCGACTATTGTTGGCGCCATGGCCGGTGAGTTGAATGCCGAGTTTGTGTTGGCTATGCGACACGGTTTAGGGTTAAACAAACTACTAGGCACTATTCATGCGTACCCGACCATGATGGAAGCTAATAAATATGTGGCGGGTGAATGGAAGCGGAACCATGCTCCTCAAGGCTTGCTGAAAATCGTAGAAAAACTGCATACTCATAGAAGAAAATAGAAAAGTCGTAATTAACGGCTGTTATAACTTTAAGCGACTCAAATGAAAACAGAATTTAATGAGAAAGAACTCAACATAGCGTTAAATTTCATGGAGCAAATCCCTTTTAATAAGCTAATTGGGTTAAAAGTTAAAAGCTTCAACGCTGATGAGATTGTTTTCAAAATAGAGATGCGTGACGAGCTGGTGGGTAACTGGCTACAAGGTATACTGCATGGCGGGGTGATTGCTAGTGCGTTAGATGTAGCAGGTGGAACGGCTGCATTAGTGGGAGCCTATGCCAGAAAGAGTGACCTTCCACAAGAAGAGCGGATAAAAAGTCTGTCTAAGCTTGGCACCATTGACATGCGCGTGGACTACTTGCGACCAGGCAAGGGTAAAGAGTTTTTTGCTTCTGCCAGTATCTTAAGAATAGGATCTAAGGTAGCCGTCACGCGAATGGAGTTTAAAAACGAAAGTGACGAACTAATAGCGGTGGGTACCGGTACTTATATGTGTGGTTAAACTTGTGTGATAAAATAGCCGCAATTATTATGAACAAAAAGAGTTAGGTCCATGGATCAATTTACCGAATACGAAGATCGCTTTGATGCGGTATTAACTTATAATCATGCAGAGCTTACGGTATCTATAGACAAGCCTATTTCAGTTGAAGATCTTGCTGAATATGGTCAACTCATTGAAGCCAATTATGTGGCATTAGTAGAGCGCTCATTGGAGTTTATTGAAGACAATAAAGCCGCCAACAATATCCAATACATAGATGATCTAGAGTCACCTATGATTTTGGTTGGTGATGGCGAGTTGTCTGTTTATTGGTTTTCTGAAAAAGGCGATAGAAAAGGAAAGCCCATTATTGGGGTAGACTTTGATAAAGAAAGTTTAGACGCTAATAGTATGTCTGTTGGTGATTAAGTACAGTCATAATGTTAATCAAAAAAATTAATTAGGCAATGGTAGCTCAGGCAATTCTAGCCCCAACCCTTGCCTTAACATTTCTAACGCTTTCTCGTCGTCATGCTTTGCTAAATATAATCGACTTAATTCACTTCGAGTTTCAGCATTATTTTGCTGAGCTAGGCTGGCTTCAAAATAATCTTGCGCTTGGATAAATTCTTCGTTCAGCATACTAATACGCCCAACTGTCAATAATAATCCTGCATCATTTGGGCGTTGTTTTAATTGATCTTGAGCAAATAATAGTTGCAGTTTAGGCTTTTCACCCTTTACCCAGCCATATAAGTTAACCAGTTCTGAGGTGAAGTGATGGGGTAAGATATAACGTAATTCTTGCTCGGCTATTTCATGGGCCCCAAGGTGCATTAAATGTTCAATAAATGCATGGGCTAATGGGGCGAAATCTAGATTTTTTAATGTGTTTTTAGGAATGCTTTTCCAAACGTCTAGTAAAGCTTCTGGATCTCTGCTGCTGCTGTCTCGCGATCGAATCATATGCTCAATAAGCTTACCATAAGCCTTAATCTCTAAATTGGCGGTTTCTTTGTTAGCTAATAACTTGTGCTTACTAATGCTAGGTAAAATATCTAAAACGGCTTTCCAGTCATTAAGCTTCATGTAGGCTTTCATTAGCATTTTTCTAACGTTTAGGTTTTTAGGGAACTGCTTTTTCAAACGTAAGCAAGTAGCTAAGCACTGTTCAAATTGTTCTCGTTCTAATTGAAGTTGTGCCTGCTGAAGTCCTACAGCTAAATCAGCGCCCTTGATACTTTTTGCTGCTTGAGTCATATAGTCGTCGCTGCGTTCATAATCGCCAGCAATTTGCGCTGCTCGTGCAGCAGCTAAATAGTTGATTATTTTTCCGTTGCCATGGGCACCAGAAATTAATAACTTTTCACTGTTTTTAACATCTCCTTCAGCAAGGTAAATTAAACCTTTAACCGTTTTATTTATGGCACTCTTTGAGCTCCGTTGTTCTCGCCAATTCTTTAACGCTTGCGGAGAAGCGATAATTGAAATGCAAAGTTGCACACTACCATAAATTACTAAAATAGCTGAACCCAGTAGCAATAAAAATACCCAAAGACTCGTTTCGATAACCCATTGTTGAAAGCTAATTAAGACGTAGCCACTGCCCTGCAGCATATAGTGTCCGAGCAAAGTTCCTGAAAATAATAAAATGATTAATAAAAGCAGGCGTTTATTCATTAAGCTTGCTCCCGCTTAATAATACTTGTTTTATTATCATTATTTTCAATTTGAGTAGCGGGCTGATCCTTAACAGTGGTTGGTTCTATATCTTTGGATTTAGTCGTTGGGGCATAAGTACGATCTTTAATTATTTGCCGAAGTAGCCGCAAGGACTCACTTACATCTGGCATAGAAGAACTTATTTTTACTAACTTTAATGAAATAATTTGATTTAATAGTGCGTTAGCTTGCTGGTGTCGTAATGTATTCTGTATCCAGTTTTTAGCATTGTCTAGGCTCGATTCATATAAGGCTTGATCGCTTTTTAGTAAGGCCCATTGAGCTTGCTCAAGCATTAAAGTTAAGCTGTGTTCCAATAGTTGGTATTGCTGATTGGCCAGAGGTGCATCAAATGCTTTGTCGCGGGTACGCACACTAATTAATGAAAGTAACTGGTCAACAAATCCTGTTGCTGCTGGTTCTTTAATTTGTATTGTGTTGTCAGAAATTGAATCTGAAGTAAATGTCTTTGGCGGCTGAACAGTTTCATGAACAATAGTCTTTAAGGCTTGTAGCTTTGTATATATACCTTGCTGATCAATGGTGGTGGCTTTACCAAGCATTAGCATTTCTTCTGCCATTTTTTCACGGACCATAATCATGGCTGGATCATCTAATGAAGCTAATACTTTGTCAGCGGCATCGAATAAAGCGCTTGCGCCAGTTATTTCTTTTTGTAGCATTACTCTTTGATTAGCAAGGCGTAGCAAATATTCTACTTCAGCCAGTTTCCAGTCATCTAAGCGTGCACCAGGGATTTGATTAAGAGTTTGTTGCATAAAAGCTAGCCGACCAGTCATTGCATTTAACCGTTGCTTACTTTGTTCAAGTTGCTCTATAAATTGACCATTCTGTTGGATTTGTTTAGAGCTTTGCTCGGCGACTATGGCTAAATGTTTTTCCAGTGAATTATTCTCTAGTGCCAGCATTTCAATGCGGTATATAAAAAATACACTGGCAACCATCACCATAGCAAGACTGATAATTGCAACGACATTTTTGGAGCTTTTAAGCGAGGTTGATTTCAATGGTTCATCAGGCAATAAAACGTTTGATGAGTCAGTTACAGCTTTGCTTTTATTTTTTTGTTCACTCACAATTTTATCCTATATAAAGCTGCGTTTAAGCCAGTGTGTTTTGACTTAACTTATACTTGTTCAGTTTGCTGATAAAGCGCATCTAAAAACGAAATTACATGTTCAGCATCTAAGTTGGTGCAAACATGAACCCCAGCAAATATTTTGGCTAAGTTCATGTTTATTAAATTATCGTATATACGCTGGCTGGGTATAATTAAGTGAAGCTGATTACTAATCGATGGCAACAAATCATTCGCCAGTTGCTGGGCCATTTCTCCACTTGTGACTAAAGCATAGTGTATTTGTTGTTCAGTTAGTAGAGCGGATAACTGACTCTTATGAACGCTAATAGCTTGGCGCTTATAAAGCTCTGCATAGCTAACATTGGCACCGCGTGCAGTAAGGGTTTGAGCGATTAATTCACGACCGCCAGTGCCTCTTAAAATAAGTACTTTTTTAGCGGTTAAGTCTTGTAATTCAGGTAAGGCCAATAAGCCTTCACTGTGCTTTTCTACCGGACTTTTTATATTCATGCCCAGCGGTAAAAGAGGCTGGGCGCTACTTTTTCCAACAGCAAACCATTGTATGTTGATTGGAATCTGAGGCCAGTACTGGTCAATCCATTCGTAGGCCAGCGATGACGCATTACTAGTAACAGTAATGATAATGTCGTAAAGGTCGATATTCATGATCTTATTTTTTAAATCATAAAAGCCTTTATCGCTTTCTGTAATGGGGTGAATGCTAACAAGTGGCTGATGAAAGCACTGCCAATGTTGCCGAGTAAGTGCATTCATCAATGTATGTTGCTGCCCTTCAGGGCGAGTAATCAATACTTTTTTATGGCTCACGATTAAGTTGCCGCCCAGGATTTTCTTGTTATTGCAAAGGTGCATTTCAATACACGATTATCAATCAATATGGCGGCCATATACTTCACTCAAAATACGCCCAGCCCCTTTGGCTAATAACGCTTCAGCTACCCTAATACCAAGTTGTTCATAGCTTTCAGCTGGTCCATTGGATTCTGCGCGAATGATTTCTGAACCATCTTCGCTGCCTACCAACCCTCTTAGATGCAGCTGACCATCGTCTAGCGTGGCATAGCACGCTATAGGAACCTGGCAGCCTCCTTCTAGCCGGCGGTTAAGGGCACGCTCAGCCAGCACTCGACTGGCTGTTTCTGAGTGATGCAGGCAAGCCAGCAGTGCTTTGGTGTTTTCATCATCAATGCGGCATTCAATACCAACGGCTCCTTGTCCACCAGCCGGCAAGCTAACAGTATCGTTAATATATTCAGCAATGCGGTCTCTTAATTCTAATCGAATTAAACCTGCGCTGGCTAGGATAATGGCGTCGTAATTGCCGCTATCTAATTTACCTAAGCGAGTTTGTACGTTACCACGCAAGCTGGTGATTTTAAGGTCTGGACGCGCGGCTAACAGCTGGCATTGGCGGCGCAGGCTGGATGTTCCCACGTGAGCACCATGAGGCAAGTCTTTAAATGCTTTGTAAGTGTTCGATACAAATGCATCAGTAGGGTTTTCTCTAGGACAAATAACCTCCAAGTCTAATCCCTCAGGGAATTCCATAGGTACGTCTTTCATGCTGTGTACGGCAATGTCGGCACGGCCATCTAGCATGGCGGCTTCTAGCTCTTTTACAAACAAGCCTTTACCACCAATTTTGGCTAATGGCGTATCTAGAATTTTATCTCCCTGAGTCGTGAAGGTGACCAGTTCTACTGCCACTTCAGGATGATACTTTTTCAATTCAGCTTTTACATATTCCGCTTGCCATAAAGCGAGCTTGCTTTTACGAGTGGCAATACGAAGAACACGAGTTGTTGGTTGCTTTACAGACATATAGGTCACAGATCTTTTGGATTAAAACCATAATAGCAGAATGTTTAAAATATTTGAGTACGAACTGGTAAACTACTTACCTAAATTCAGAGAACGAGTATGGATACAAGCGTTACAGACTTTTTTCAAATTATTTAATGCTCATAAACAGTAGAAGTTATGCACAGAGTCTGTGGATAACCTTCTGAATAACCTTGGGACACAATTCGCCATCCCTTATGTGGCGAGTACTTTTATTAGATTGGTTAAAAAATCACATGTTATACGGTTTAATTATACTTTTAATATATTTACTAATGGGCGAGTTTGTTGCGCACCTTTTGTCTTGGCCCGTTCCGGGCTCAGTTGTAGGCATGATTCTGTTATTTATTACTTTGTTAATAAAAGGGGGTATAAGCACCGACCTAAAAGCCAGCAGTAATGGGATCTTACCGTACTTACCTTTATTCATTGTGCCGGCTTCTGTGGGTATCGTTAACTTTATGGGTATTTTACAGCAACAAGGTTTTGCGTTACTAACGGCCATTTTAGTCAGCTTATTAGTGGGTATTCCTGTTTGCGGCTTGTCAGCTCAATGGCTAATTAAAAACCAACTGAAAGCCAGCAAGAGCAAAGGTAATAACTTATGACCTTAGATTGGAACGGGGCTATTAACAGCGTATGGCAAAGCCCATACCTAGGGCTATTCTTAACGTTAATGAGTTTTCAGCTGGGCTTATGGGTGTTTCGTAAGAGCGCTAATCAGCCATTTTTACATCCAGTCATGGTGAGCGTAGTGAGTCTATGTTTAGTGGTTTTATTTACTGACCTTAGCTTCGATCGCTACATGGACAGCGCTCAACTCATTAGTCAATTTTTAGGCCCAGTGATTGTGGCATTGGCCATTCCACTTTACGAAAACCTCGCATCATTGAAAAAATATTGGTTGCCATTTGTGGTTAGCAATGTCTTGGGTGGAACGTTAACGATTGTCATTGCTGTGGGTATATTAGCCGCATTGGGTGGGTCTGAATTAAGTATAAATTCCATGTGGACAAAATCGGTTACCACGGCCTTTGGATTACAGATTACACCAGAAATAAATGGTCTAGGTGCATTAGCTGCGGCGATTATTATGTTCACCGGTATTTTAGGAGCCATTATGGCGCCGTGGTTATTTAACATCTTTAATATAAATTCCCCCCCTGCCCAAGGGTGTGCGCTAGGTGTGTGTGCCCATGCAGTTGGTACATCAAAAGCGTTAGAATTTGGCAGTGAGCAAGGTGCGTTTGCCGCATTAAGCATGAGTTTTATGGGCATCCTTTGTGCCTTTATTTTACCGTTTATTGTATGATTTTTAAGCGGCCACCTATTTTTTTTAGTTAGCCTCCATCCTACTGAGATACAGCTATACTCATTTCATAATACTATTTTGGACTGTTTATGAAGCTGCGTTTGGCCCTATTAAATGTTGCCGTGCCTCTTATCATGCTACTTGCTTTGCATTTTTTGCCAAGCCAGCAAGCAGCTATCCCAACTTATCTGATTATTGGCATGCTGGTGTTTAGTATTTTTCGCTGTTACCTACTGTTACTCCAGCAGACCATTTTTGCATTATTGCCGATTGTGTTTTTGGTACTGCCCAACACATGGACTTTTGGGTTTGATGCTTCAGCGCCATTTTTATTAGAAGCTGTGATTATTTATCTAGCCATTATTAATTTTCAGTGGAACCAGCGCCCTTGGCTGCACAATATTCATTTACTTAACTATGGGTTGTTGTTTGGGGTTGTACTGCTGGGCTTTAAACTGGTGTCATTTCCAGAGGCCATGCTGGAATATAATGGTGAATTCATATTTTGGGCAGGGCTCATTTTAATTGGGGCTTGTGTCAGTTTTGCTATTTATTGGCAACGTCACGGTCGTTGGGCGGCACTTTGGCCTTTGTTAGGCGTTTGGGTTTATCCACTGGGATGGGCAGAGCAAGATCATGCCTTATTGTGGGTGGTATTGGCGGTAATATTTACTTTAACAGTAGATGGTTATGCCATGGCATTTATCGATGAATTAACCGATATTCCAGGGCGAAGGGCCATGGAATTTAAACTCAAAACTCAGGGTAAGCAGTACTTTTTAGCCATGGCCGATGTCGATCATTTTAAGCTATTTAATGATAACCATGGGCACCAAGTGGGCGATGATGTACTTAAAATGGTGGCTAATGTCTTAAGTAAAACCACTAAGGCACATGTTTATCGCTATGGCGGTGAAGAATTTGTATTGATTTTTTCTGATACTGATAGTGAAGATGTTTCTCGATATTTAGAAGAAACACGCGTTCAGCTAGAACAATATCCATTATATCCGAAAAGTCAGCAGCGCTCTAAAAGCAAAAAAGGCAAAGGTAGTCAGCGTAAGCCATTGCATATTACCGCAAGCTTTGGCGTGGCTAGACAAAAAGGTTCAGAGCCTTTTCATGAAGTTTTATCCCGTGCAGATAAGGCACTCTACAGAGCCAAAGGTAAAGGCCGCAATCGCGTAGAGATTGCTAAATAAAGACAATGGCTTATTAGGAACCGAAGGTATTATGTTAGCGGTAAACAATAGCCTGGCCGTTGGTACTAGAAGCTTTGCCAATCTAAATACGCGCCAATC
>JBLHVV010000124.1:0-8159 GCA_047628755.1 Crocinitomicaceae bacterium
GCCCTTGGCCGAAGGTGTCGAGCGTGCATTTCTAAGCGCATCGCAGCTTACAAAGAAGTTACTTCATGATAGATTGGTAAATATGTCATCAGAAGATTCTTTGGAAGCAGTAGAATGAGTAGCCAGCCCAAAACCGTAGTGTGGTTTCGCAAAGACTTACGTTTAAGAGATAACCCTGCGCTTTTTCAGGCTACCAAGGCTGGTTCTGTTGTTGCAGTGTATACGCTGTGTGAACAGCAATGGGATATTCACAGGGTCGCTTTATGCCAACGTGAATTTATAGTATCTCAGTTAAAGCACTTATCCCAAGACCTAGCAAAAATTAACATACCCTTAATAATTTTAGACCCCGGTTCGTTTCAGCAAGTCCCCGATGTTCTACTAGCATATTTACTTAAAATGGGCAGCAATAATCTTTTATTTAATGAAGAATACGAGCTAAATGAAAGAGAGTTAACTGATCGTGTTGTGGAGTTGGTTAGCGGTCACAAAATAAAAGCCCGATCCTATCACGATCAATGTTTAATCCCACCAGGGGAAATATTGAATAAACAAGGTGAGCCTTACAAGGTTTTTACAGCGTTCAAAAAAGTCTATATCGCAAACCTATCAACATTAATGCGCCCTATTTTAGGTTTGCCTAAAGCCCATAAAGACCAATCCACTGTAAAGGAGCCTGGTTGCTTAAAAGCTATTGAAACACATGGGTTAAATAATGCAGGTATCAGTAACATTAACATTCAAGCTGGTGAGTCAAACGCTCACGAGCAATTAAAACAATTCAGTGATGACGCTGTTTTAAACTATAAGTTAGATCGCGACATACCAGCAATAAACGGCACCAGCTACCTTTCCACTTACTTAGCTGTAGGGTTACTGTCAGTAAGGCAATGCTACCAGTCGGCACAACAGGTAAGGCTACAAAATGTTAATTCTGACCTAGAAGGTGTAGACACATGGGTAAGTGAATTAATATGGCGGGACTTCTATCGTCATTTATTATTTTTATATCCTAACCTGTGCAAACATAATGCATTCAAAGCAAAGACCGATTATTTGTCTTGGAGCCACGATACCGACTTATTCAACGCATGGTGCCAAGGGCAAACAGGCTTTCCTATAGTTGATGCCGCCATGCGCCAGTTAAACGCTACAGGTTGGATGCACAATAGATTGAGAATGATTGTAGCTATGTTTTTAACTAAGCACTTATTTATAGACTGGCGTTGGGGCGAAGTTTATTTTATGAGCCGTCTATTAGACGGTGACTTTGCCAGTAATAATGGCGGCTGGCAATGGAGCGCCTCAACAGGTGTAGACTCGGCACCGTATTTTAGAATATTTAACCCAACGCGCCAAAGTGAAAGATTTGATTCTATGGGTTTATTCATTCGTATGTACGTGCCCGAACTCGCTAGTCTAGATAACAAAAGTATTCATATGCCATCTGCCAACCAAGCTAAGCAATTGGGTTACCCTTTGCCTATAGTTGATCACGCTTTTGCCGTGAGTGAAACTAAGAAACATTTTAAAAACTTAGACCAAAATATCGAAAGTGGAAATGTCACCATGCCTACTAAATATACACAGATTGATTTACCGGCATTGCATAGTGGAGGCATTTTATGAGAGCCAGTTATTCTATTTTAAACACTATCAAGCTTTGGTTTGACAGTGAACACGCCTCTCAAGATGTAAGTGATAGTCGAGAGTTTAATTGGATGCGTTGTCTGCCATTTATAATGGTTCATCTTGCTTGTCTAGCGGTCATTTGGGTAGGTTGGAGTACAACAGCTGTTATTGTCTGTGCCGCATTGTATTTTATTCGTATGTTTGCGATTACTGCATTTTATCATCGTTACTTCTCTCATAAGAGTTTTAAAACTAATCGTTTTTGGCAGTTTATTTTTGCTGTGTTAGGCAATAGTGCCACTCAGCGTGGGCCACTATGGTGGGCAGCACATCATAGAAAACACCATAAGCATTCAGACGAAGAAGCCGATTTGCATAGCCCAGTGAAGCATGGTTTTTGGTGGAGCCACATGGGCTGGTTCACCTGCGATGCCGCCTTCAAAACCGATTACAGCATGGTTAAAGAATGGGCTAAATTTCCAGAGCTACGCTTCCTCAATCGCTTCGATATATTAGTGCCTATAATCCTAGGTGTAACTTTATTTGTAGTGGGACAAATGCTTCATTACTTTGCACCGCAGTTAGAAACCACAGGTGCGCAATTATTTATTTGGGGTTACTGCATATCAACAGTGCTATTAGCACATGGCACGTTCACGGTAAATTCATTGAACCACACATGGGGCAAACGTCGCTTTAAAACATCTGACGACAGTCGTAATAATGTTTGGCTGGCGATAATTACTCTAGGTGAAGGCTGGCATAATAATCATCACCGTTTTCCTGTGTCTGCGCGACAGGGATTTTACTGGTGGGAGATAGACGTATCGTATTACATCCTAAAATTGATGAGCAAGATGGGCATAATATGGGACTTAAACCCAGTCCCGGCCAGAATATTAAAGGAAGGTCTAGATCCATCTATGCAACCGTCTGCTAACAGCAATATAAGGAAGGGTGAGTGATGAATGAATCTAGTACTGATGACATCCAGACAGATATAGAAAGTGCCAAGATACTAGTTGAAAATTTTAAGCAGCTTTATCAGACTTTAAATGTAAGTAATGTGCACAACGGCTTATTGCAAAAAGTATACGCTCAGGATATTAATTTTATCGACAGCTTTCATAATATTTCAGGAATTGATTCATTTACAGATTACTGTGAATCAATTTATGAAAATGTGGTTTATAGCCGATTTGATTTCCATGACGAAATGATTTCTGACCATCAAGCCATGCTTACTTGGACAATGCATTATGCTCATCCAAGATTGAATGGTGGAAAAAATATAGCTGTTAAAGGTACGTCACATATTAAGTTTTCTGAAAAAGTGTTCTTGCACCAAGACTACGTAGATGGCGGCAAATTGCTGTATGAACATATTCCGGTACTCAGTTGGATAATTAAAAAACTAAAAAACCGAATGGTCTAGTTGTAAAATACGCCATAAACTAATTTAAAAATTGCTGAAAAAAATATGACAAATATAATAAAACAAAAACAACGTGTCGCCGTTATAGGATCGGGAATTTCAGGATTAACCTGCGCTAATTTACTGTCGCATAAGCATGACGTAACATTGTTCGAAGCTAACGATTACTTGGGTGGCCATACTAATACAGAAGATGTGACCATAGAGGGTAAAATATACTCAGTTAATACTGGTTTTATTGTTTTTAACGATTGGACTTATCCTAATTTTATAAAATTAATGAACAAGCTTGGAGTTGAAAGTGAAGAATCTGAAATGAGCTTCAGTGTGCGTGATGCTAATTCAGGTTTGGAATATAACGGAACCAGTTTCAACAGTCTATTTGCGCAACGTATTAACCTTATTAGACCTTCCTTTATCCGTATGATTTTAGATATTTTAAAATTCAACAAGCAAACTGTAGCAGCACTAGAAAATCAAGAAGTACAAGATGGTCAGACATTAGGTGAATTTGTTGAGCAGCATGGTTACAGTCGTAACTTTATTAATCACTATATTGTCCCAATGGGTGCGGCTATTTGGAGTGCGTCGGTAGACGTGATGATGGATTTCCCACTAAAATTCTTTTTACAATTTTTTAATAATCACGGAATGTTAAGCGTCGATGAGCGACCTCAATGGCGAGTAATTACTGGCGGTTCACGTAGCTACATTGACCCAATTACAGCGCCATTTAAAGACAATATACATTTAAACACACCAATAAAATCTGTATCTAGAACAGCTGAATCGGTAACAATAACCACTCAGTCAGGGCAGCAAGAAAAATTTGATCAGGTTATATTTGCTTGTCATAGCGACCAAGCTCTGTCAATTCTAAGCGACGCTACTCAAGATGAAAACGATGTGTTAAGTGCTATACCTTACCAGATGAACGAAGTGGTTTTACACACAGACGAAAAAGTATTACCAAGGCGTAAACTGGCCTGGGCTGCTTGGAACTATCATATCCCTCAGCGTCACTCTGAGCACGCAATGCTGACTTATAATATGAATATTTTGCAGAATTTCCATGATGCGCCAAAAACAATTCTGGTTACATTAAATCGAAATCAAGATATTGATCCGACTAAAATCATAAAAAAATATCAATATGCACATCCAGTTTTTACATTAGATGGAATGGCGGCTCAGGCTAGGCACTCAGATATTAGCAATCATAATAGAACTCACTTTGCAGGTGCTTACTGGCTAAACGGTTTTCACGAAGACGGTGTTAACAGTGCACTAAAAGTATGCAAAGACTTTGGAATAGAGCTTTAATATGAGCGAACACTCAGCCATTTATAAAGGTTGGATTAGGCATCGGCGTTTTGTTCCGGTAACTAATCGTTTTCGTTATCCTATATTTATGATGTATTTAGATGCAGATGAGATTGAGTCTTTTTTTGCAAAAAAATGGTATTGCAGTATCAATCGTTTTAATTTGGTCAGCTTTAAACGCAGCGACTATTTTAACCCAGAAAAGGAAGACCTTAAGCAAGCTGTTATTAATAGAGTGTCAGACTTTTATTCAGCGGGTAATGTAACCCCGCCGGTAATTACTAGAGTTTGTATGCTAGGTCATCTAAGATATTTTAATATGGTGTTTAATCCAGTGGTAATCTATTATTGCTTCGATAATGAGAATACCCTTCAAGCTATATTGTCAGAAATTACCAACACTCCATGGGGTGAGCGCCACAGTTATGTGCACCCCATAGCTTATAGTCAAGACCTATGTGGATCCGAGCTAGCTGTCGATTGCTTCGATAATAATAAGCAGAACCATAAATTTCAATTTAAGTTTAAAAAGCAATTTCATGTTAGCCCCTTTAATCCTATGAATATGGATTATCGCTGGGTTTTTTCTGAGCCTAAAAAATCACTCCATATACATATGGATAATTATATTCAAACTAACGACGGTTCAAAGCATTTTGACGCCACGTTAGTTATGGAAAACCTACCGCTAAATGAAAATTTAGGCCAAACCTTGATTCAGCAGCCATTTATTATCGTAAAAGTAGTAATTGGTATATATTTTCAAGCTTTAAAGTTGTGGCTAAAACGATCTCCATTTTACGGGCATCCCAACGACGATCCTAAGTCGTAATCAAGTTAGCTTTTAAATAATGAATTGGTTAAATAGAATAAACATAATGAATACTAAAAAAAGTAATAATTCAAATATCAATATGAAGGATTTGATATGAGCTCTTCTGTTGCAAATTTAGACATGAAAAAGCCCCGCTCATTGGGTTTACAAAAAATAGCTAAGCGAGCCGTTTTTTCGCAACTAAAAAAGTTGCATACGGGTAAAATCATCATTAAAGACGGTGACTCTATCCTAGAGTTTGGTTCTAACCAAAGTAGTTTGCTAGTGGGCGAATTAGAAATTTTAGATAACAGCGCCTATGTCGATATCCTAACTGGAGGCAGCATTGGTGCAGCCGAAGCCTACATGACAGGTGACTGGATGACTCCAGATCTTACTGCTTTGATTAAAGTAATGGTACGTAATATGGACGTGCTAGATGCTATGGAAGGTGGTTTAGTTAATTTAATCAGTAAGCCTTTCTTAAAGTGGTTTCATTATTTAAATCAAAACAGTGCAAAAGGTTCTCGTCGAAACATTGCGGCTCACTATGATCTAGGCAACGATTTATTTGAGCAATTTTTAGATCCAACCATGATGTATTCAAGTGGCATATTTCCAACCGCTGATGCCACAATGGAGCAGGCATCTAATTACAAATTAAGAACTATTTGTGAATCCTTAAAGATCAATGCCACAGACCGAGTGGTAGAAATAGGTACTGGTTGGGGTGGCTTTGCAATCTATGCGGCAAAGCATTACGGCTGTCATGTAACCACAACTACCATAAGTGAAGAACAGTTCAAATGGACTCAACAGGCTGTTATGCGCGAAGGTCTTGAAGATAAAATAACGCTTTTAAAGCAAGATTATCGTCTACTAACAGACCGTAACGAAAATAAGTTTGATAAATTAGTGTCCATAGAGATGATAGAAGCGGTCGGCGCTAAGTATTTTGATACTTACTTTGCAACAGTATCTAAACTGCTAAAACCTAATGGCTTAGCTTTAATTCAGTCTATTACCATCGAAGATCAACGCTTTGAAGGCGCATTAAAAAATGTAGACTTTATACAACGCTATATTTTCCCCGGCAGCTGTATTCCAAGTATTCAGTCAATTTTAACGGCTACTAAAAAATCTACAGATTTAAATCTGGTTAATCTAAACGACTTTGGCCAAGACTACGCTCGAACTCTAAATGCGTGGCAGAAGCAATTTGATGCCAACGAAGAAACGATAATAGAATTGGGTTATAGCGAAGACTTTAGGCGCATGTGGCGCTTTTATTTAAGTTATTGCGAAGGAGCATTCGCTGAAAGGGCCATTGGTGTTAGCCATGTTTTACTAGCCAAACCAGAATGTAAATATGAAAGTGTAAGAACATAGTACACTCAAATTAGTTAAAAACTGGAGTATTTCAGACATAAAAAAGGGTGCTTAAATAGCACCCTTTTTTTTATAAATAATTTAAATTATCCAATGAAGATAGTCTTGGCTAATAACAGTGCCGCCACAATCCAAACGCTGGTGTTTACTTCGCTGGCTTTGCCGCCAAGTAATTTTGCCGCTGCATAGGTAATAAATCCTAACGTAATACCATGAGCAATTGAGAACGTTAGTGGTGTTAATAATAAAACCACAACAACAGGCGCAGCCTCAGTTAAGTCGTCCCAGTCAACATCTTTAAGTGTGAACATCATCAAAACCGCCACATATAAAATGGCACCAGCCGTTGCGTATATTGGAATCATTCCTGCTAGCGGTGCAAAAAATATTGATAAAACAAATAAAACACCAACAGTTACTGCGGTCAAGCCAGTGCGACCTCCAGCTGCTACGCCTGAAGCAGATTCAATGTATGAAGTAGTAGAAGAGGTTCCAAATCCAGCGCCAACAATAGTGGCTGTAGAGTCGGCCATTAAAGCTCGCCCTAAATTAGGAACTGATCCTTCTTTTGTCACAAGGCCAGCACGCTGAGATACAGCAATCAAAGTACCGCTTGTATCAAATAGATCAACGAATAAAAATGCGAAAATTACACTTAACATGGCCACATCAAATGCCGCGGCTATGTCCATTTGCATGAAGGTAGGAGCAATTGAGGGGGGCGCAGAGACAATACCAGCGTAAGTCACGTCGCCAGCTAACCAACCAACAGCAGTCACAGCCAATACAACCAACATAACGGCCCCAGGAATATTACGTTGCACAGCCGCAATTATCGCAAAAAAACCAACCAGCGCTAACGCAGGAGACAAGCTTGTTAGGTCTCCTAAACCTACCAGTGTGGCTGGGTGATCAACAATGATGCCTGAGTTCTTTAATGCAATAAGCGCTAGAAATGCACCAATACCGGCAGCAATAGCCAATTTTAAGGTATTGGGAATTGCGTTAATAATGGCTTCCCGTACTTTAAACAAGCTAAGCAATAAAAAGATAATACCGCTTAAGAAAACAGCTCCTAGCGCCGTCTCCCAAGAATGTCCCATACCCAACACAACACCGTAAGTAAAAAACGCGTTCAATCCCATACCCGGTGCTAATGCGATAGGTAAGTTGGCCCAAAGACCCATAATGAAACATCCAGCTGCTGCCGCTAAGCAAGTAGCAACAAATACAGCGCCTTTATCCATTCCTGCTTCAGCCAACATGGCAGGGTTTACAAATATAATATAAGCCATGGTTAGGTATGTGGTAATACCAGCCATAATCTCAGTTTTAGGATTAGTACCGAATTTACTCAGCTTAAACAGTTTCTCAAGCATAATATGTCTCACTATTTATAGGTTTTATTTTAAAGGGATATAAACATAACTGTGACACTATAGCAAAAAGCTGACCGTATGGTCGAATAATAATGCGTAAAAAACGCCATAAAATACTGTTTGTAGGTCTTACTGACTGGTTTTAATTGAAAAAAATATAATCAATAATTAAAGTTAGACTTAAGGC
>JBLHVV010000125.1:0-7953 GCA_047628755.1 Crocinitomicaceae bacterium
TATTTCAGCCTTGGTTATCGACGATGCGCGCCAATCTACTGTTAGATGAAGGGAAATTCGACAGTGCACTTTCTAACCTCAATAAATTGTATGGTTTACTAGAGCATAACCCTTACGCTTTGTCTCCAGAGCACTATCCCGCGTTGAGAGGCTTGGTTGATGTTTTCTTAGTACGCTCTAAATCTATTGCAGGTAACCATCAAGATGCATTAAATTTTTTAGATAAAAATATAGAAAATCAGCACGTTTCACAGCATGGCTTTGCACTGATTGTTATTTACATTATGCGAGCGTTATTACGTTTTCAGTTAGGACAAGAAGAAGGCGCATTGCGTGACTTTACTAAAGCATTAACTATGGCCGAATCTGATAAAAATATAATGCCTTTTATTGAATATAGTTCGGGTATGAACGCTTTGTATGGTCATTTACCCCAAGAAATTAAAAATAGTCCGTTTGTTAGTGAGATATTACAGAGTATCAAACTGATTCCCGAGACCGATTTAAATCGGACTTTTGCAAAATCTAAAGCGGTGCTGAGTCAGCGTGAAGTGGGGGTTTTAGAGTTGATTGCCTTGGGTATGTCTAATCAAGCAATTGCCGAAAAGTTATTTATTAGTCTGCACACAGTTAAAACACACGCTCGAAGAATTAACGCAAAATTAGCAGTGAAAAGTCGTACCCAGGCGATTATGAAAGCAAGAGATCTAGGGCTAATGTAGCCCCAAACTGTTAATAAATTAAACTTATTTTATTTCAAGAGCGTCGCATTCGTACAAGTCTTTAAAGTCAACTTTCCAAGGCTGTTCTTTCCTAAGTTCATCTAAAACGTAATCAACAAACGATCTAACTTTTACACTCAGGTGTCTGTTACTTGGATAAATTGCGTGTATTGGTGCCGCGTTAACACTCCAATCACATAAAATAGGCATTAGCTTTTTGTCTGCAATGTCTTGCGCGCATATAAACGTGGGTAAGCGCGCAATGCCTAATCCATTTAACGCCATTTTATGTAAACTTTGTGCATCGTTGACAACAACACGAGGCTTGAAGTCTACCGACACCGGTTCAGGTTTATCGAAGTCCCAGCTATTATTCTGTGCCCAGTTAACAATGCTATGATGCTTTAAATCACTCGGGTGGGTTGGGTTACCATGCTTCTCGATATAAGTTGGGCTGGCACAGGTAATTAAATTTACTTCGCCTAGTGGACGTGCAATTAAAGATGAGTCTGCTAGTACACCCACACGAAACGCAACATCTATACCTTCCTGTATTAGGTCTAAAGATTGGTCAGTTAACACAATCTCTACTTGAATCTCAGGATTGTTTTTAAGAAAATTAGAAACAAGATCACTCAATACCCAAGTACCAAACAACATAGGAGCCGTTAATCGCAAAAGGCCTTTTGGCTTGGACTGCATTTCGGTAACGGCAATATTAGCTTCTTCAACATCGCCAATAATTCGTGCACATTGATTATAATAAGCACTGCCAGTATCGGTTAAGCTCAATGTGCGAGTAGTGCGCTGAAGCAATCGAACACCTAGGCGTTCTTCTAATTGAGTAATTTTACGGCTAACAGTAGATTTAGGCAGGCCTAAATTTTTTGCTGCACCGGTGAAACTGCCAGCATCAACAACCTTCACAAATATTGCAATTTCATTAAGGTCAAACTGTTCCATACAAAACTCACTTTAGATTTCACTGTTGCTATTGTGGAACAATGCCTGTGATTATACCAGTGCTTTAATTGGTACTTTTGTACTTATATTGTCTATTTTTTATACTAAAAATGAATTAAAACAGTCTGTTACTAATGTTTTAGTCAATTGAGGTGGAGGCGTAAAGCGACTAGTGGCATACTCGCTGCCTAATTTTCCCGTAAAAATAAAAATAACTTTGTGGAATAAAGCGTTATTAAAGCTGCCGTGGCTGTTTTTTATTTAGAGATTTATACCGCGACACTTGATGACTGACTGTAATTTATACACAGGTATTAATAGTGATTACATCTACTATAAAAACAATTAAAAAGAATCCAGCACTAACATTAAATGCAGTTATTATAGCCGCAGCATTATTGCCAGCTGTAACATTCGCTGCAGGTTATAAGCTTAACGAGCAAAGTGCAGCAGGCATGGGTTCAGCTCATGCTGGCCTGGCAGCTATGGCAGAAGACGCGTCGGTTGTATTTTATAATCCTGCAGCTATGACAGAATTGGACCGCGCGCAAATGACCGCTGGTTTTACTTATATTAATGCGACAGGTGATTTTGATGGTAGCAGTGTTAATGCGGCTGGCGCTCCAAGTCTTTCAGAGGGATACGATGATGGTGGTAACTACCTAGGTGAAGCCTTTATTCCATTCTTCTATTATGTGCGCCCAGTCAATGAAAACGTATCTATCGGTCTTGGTATATTTACTCCATTTGGGACAAACACAGATTACGGCGACAACTTTTCGGGAGGTGGCTTTGCTGATGAAACTTCGTTAATTTCTATTGAAATCCAGCCAAGCATCGCAGTCAAAATCAATGACCAGCTCAGTGTCGGTGGGGGTATAGATATTGTTTACATGGAAGGTTTGCTATCTAAACAAATTGACTTAGTACCTTCGCCAATTGGAGGTGCGCAAGGTTTTGAAAATAAATTTGAAGTATCGGGTGATGATTGGGGTTATGGATGGAATTTAGGGGCTTATTTCAAGTTAACTGAAGCAACTACTGTTGGTTTAACTTACCGTTCAGAAATTGATATTGTGTTAACAGGGGACTCTAGTTTTGAAGATCAGACTGACTTGTCTTTTTATAGTTCAGCGGCATCAGCCGTTCTTGGGCCATTCCCATCTCGTGATCAAGCATCTAAAGTGCCTCTGGTAACTCCTGAGTCAGCAACATTGGCTATTACACATCAGCTAACAGACGCCTTATTACTTCAGGGAGGTGCCACTTGGACCGGTTGGTCTTCGTTCCAGTACTTTGACATCATTGCTACCGAAAATACCACCGGTGGATTAGGCGATGGCTTCGTGGACGTTTCTGATTTGTCTGATTTAGGTCAGGGCTATGTCGGGCATATTGTAGAAGAATGGGAAGACGTTTGGGCGATTGCGCTGGGTGGTACTTACCAGCTTAATGACAGAGTTGTGTTACGTGTTGGTTATGCATTTGACGAATCTCCAGTTTCAGATCAATACAGAACAGCCCGTGTTCCATCTTCTGACCGTCAATGGCTAACAATTGGCGCAGGTTATGTAATTAATGCGGATCTTTCAGTTGACGTGGCAGCGGGTTATTTGTATATGGAAAGAATGTCTTTGGATGAAACTAACAAGGATCTAAACGATGAAACAACCGGTGCTGCTCGCCTAACGGGCGATTATGAAATTGACGTATTTGGTTTGTCTGCCCAGGTTAACTATAAGTTTTAAACAAAACTTAATTTCTATAACGGGCAGTTTCGATATGTTCCAATTAAACCCCTCAGATTTTACATTTTGCGGGGTTTTTTTGTGCCTGCACATGTTTAGCGCATTTTGACCATAAGTTTTTATTGGAGGCATTTATTTTGTGGCTAGTTTAGGCTGCAGTGCTACTTGGTGGTGCGATAAAAATAGAGTGCATCACCTATTGATTTATAAGTAACTGATTTATAAAGATATTTTAACTTGGTACGTGATTTGCTTTGTTAATGTAAGATCTTAAGAGTTAGCACAAAAGTGAACCAATTAATGCACAGCGCTCCAGTCGTTACCGCCCCATTGGCGTTATTACATCAAAATCAGCAGCTTAGATTGAAGGCTTTAGACTTAGTTAAAGCGCTCTATGATCAGGTGCGAGTTATTCAGCAGCATCGTGGTGCAACCAACGGGGCACTGGCGGGTAACTCATTTTTTGAAAGTAAAACTCGAGTATTGGCCCGTGAAGTTAATAATCGCTTCAAAGAACTTAATATCATGATGGCCGAAGTGCCCAGTCTTCATGATACACAAACATGGTCAGATATTAATAACGCATGGCAAACGGTGCACTTGCAATGGCGGCAGGACGAGCTGATTGAAAATTTTGAGCTTCACAGCCACTTAGTTCATCAGATGTTAAAGTACATTGCTGGAATTGGCCATAAGGCTGAGGATCTAATCGAAACTAACTTTCATAACAAAGCACTTAGTCATTATGTATTTGAAGATCTACCATTATTTATAGAATTACTGGGTCAGATAAGAGCTTTAGGAACATCAGCGGCTGTTGTGGGTTTGGTTGATGAAGCTGCTGAAATGCGACTTCGCTTTTTAATGGGACAATTACAAAAACAAAAAATTAAAGTAAAAGACCAAGCTCAACGTTTTTCGAAAGAGGTAATCGAAATTACTACATCATTAATAGATGCGCTGTTATGCGAACCAAAATTAGAGCGCTTATTTCGAATTATTAATCAAGATATTTTAACTGGGCGCAAAATCATCACTACAGCAGATGAAATTTTTACATTAAATACTTCGATTATTGACGCTCATTACAATGTTATGAACGAAGGTTTAAGGTTATTAAGACTCAGCATGGATAAGCGCATTCAAGCTTGGGTCTTACGCTAAGCAAAATTAACTTGTTAAAAAACTAACGTGGTACCTACTGAAAAAATAGTGGGTAAGGCGGTCACCTTCTCCCGTTCGCTGAAGTCTCTATTGTAGGTGAAGCCACTAACATTCTCTTGATTATATAGATTAATAATTTCAAAGTAGAAAGTACTGCGGCCACTTAATTTATGGTCCATTCTAAAATCTAAACGGTGATAAGCTGACAGGCGTTCTGAGTTAGTTTCTGCGTAGTTAGGGATGTATAGATATACATCATTTGGATTGGCAACAGCATCAACAGGATCACCCTGTGTATCAACAGGAGCAGCTGGTTCACTGGTTACAGGTGTAAACAATGCACCACTTTGATAAGTCCATTTAAACCCATACGATGTTTTTTCATTCTTTTGATACGACGCCACTAGATTAACTACCCATGGTCGATCTAGGCCGTAATCAATTTCAACACCAGTATCTTCGTTAGTACGCTTAGTCTTACTATAAGCGGCGCTTAACCAACCGTACCATTTGTCAGTTAAGTTTTTATTGATTAATAACTCCAGACCGTAAGCTTCACCAGATGCACCGTTAATATAGGTAACTGCTTCAGCATCAACTGCCAGCGCCGGGTTTGTACTAATTAGTTTGTCTATGTCTTTGTAATACAGCTCCACTTTGGCACTTAAATCATCTTCAAATATCTGCTCAAAACCCACTACGTAATGCATCGAGTCTGGTTCTTTTAAATTGGGATTACCTAAATTCTTTGCTATGAATCTAAATTCACGAATAAATTGATTATGTCGGCCGACTGCGGCGGTTAGGGTTAAGTCATCAGAGACACTGTAACGAGATGACACTCTAGGTTGGATCACACTTTGTTCGTTAAAATCGTTGTAGCTGTTTGCTAAACCCAGAGTCACTTCTAAGTTTCGAGTAGCCAGCCAATCGTACGCAATAAAACTATATGCGCCATTTATTAAGAGCGTGTCTTGCTGATTAAAATCTTCACCAAGGGACGCTGGCAGGCATTGTTCTCCAATGTCCTCGTTACAGACAGTGTTTAAACCTGAAGCGGTATATTCAATTTCGGTTGAGCTTAGGTCAAGACCGTAACGTATTGAATCGCCGTTTCCTAAAGGAGTATTATAGTAATTTTTAAAACGGTATTCATAATCAATGGCGTCAAGTTTAAACAAAGTTCCCACTGAAAAGCTGGTATCTTCTTCTTTACGACTCAGCGATAGAATAGTGGATGTCCCACTGGGTAGCATTGTTTCGTATACAATAGCTTGGTTATGATAATAGGTGTCGGCATCTAAACCACCTTCAACAGCAGGTTCGGTTTGTAAGGTTTCTGATTCAGGACCAAAATCGATCCCTACGGTGTCGTTTGCGCCGGTGGAAATTAATCGTAAATTACTAGAACTGTTAATATTCCATTGATATTTTAGCTGGTAATCAGAGTTTCTAGGCACTTCGGTGAAAACTAACTCATCTTCATCAACAAAGTTTTCTACGTAAAATTCTAGCAGGCTGCGTCGATATGAAGCATAAAAGGCCGTATCTTCGCTAATCGCACCTTCAACTAGTACACCTACTCTTAAAAAGCTAAGGTCGATAGTGGTATGAATTGGTTCCAAGTATGGATCACGAAGTTTTGTGGCTAATATTGCGCCAATAGCGTCACCATATTGTGCGTCCCAAGCACCAGACTTTAGGCTGAAATCTTCAATCAAATTACTATTGTAAGTGCTGCCACCATCATTATGGAAAACGTATCCAACTGGCACAAAATCGGTGAGGTAAGAATTGTCTCGGGGATTTGAACCACGAATCGCAGGGATGCTAAATGGGCCAAAGCCACCAAGTACTACTCCCGGTAAGGCTTCAATGGCCTTTAACGGGTCCCCACCGGCTCCTGGCACCTTAAGTAATTTCTTGGTAGTGATCTTAGAAATACTTTGCTCAGAGCCCGTTACACTGATAGTAAATAATTCGGTAACATCTTGATCAGCATTCTCATTAGCATTGAGGGCTGTAGAATATAGCAGCGAAAGTCCAATTCCTGCTATGACCAAGGCCAAGGGTTTTAATGCGGAGCTATGGAGTCTTAAAATTGCCATTATTAGCCTTTTGTTTCTATAGGTACCAGCCTGTACTGTATCAAAACCCACTGGTATGGGGTAGCTGATAAAATGCAAACCAAAAGTTTTGGTTAAAAGTCAATTATGAACAATTATTCAACTTTAAGTAGCTTTATAGGCCACTTCCAATGTATTTTGAATGGACTGAAATTTGATTCGTGTTATACGTATTAAAATTCGATTTAGATGTGTGTGCATAACTAAATGCAGATGACCATAAAATTGACGGTGTCGACAAAAGTGATATTTACACAAATACAAGCTAGCTTACCCATTTATTTAGCCTGATTAGCTATAAGTAGGCGCGGTTTAATTATTTGTTTATTATTATCGGTGATGTTTTTGCAATGTGGGCAAAGTAGAGCTAAATATTTAATATGCAGTTTGAATAGTAGGTTGTAAAAATGAGTTTAAGTAAGCAGCAAAGCGCCCAGGTCCTTTTCCAATTTGATGAGTCTTTTGAAGTAAGTTATGTTAATTATTATCGTGGCAATGATTTGGCGGACCCCCAGTTGGTAGTAACACTAGAAAGAGACAGCCAACGGCAGTCATTTGCGTTCATGCATCCGTATTTTAACGATGTAGATCGCAACTTGATTAGTGCCCAAGGTCTATCCATTAGTTCGGTTAAATTGTCTCCTTTTGGTCAGAACCAAATTGAAGTGGCCGACCTTAAAGATGGCATGGTGTACTTTACCGCCAGGGTAGTTAAAAATATAACTCCCACGGCTTGATACTATTCTTCTGTATTACTTTATAAAGCCAAGCTAAATTAAGCTTGGTTTTTTTGTGCCACCAGTAAAGATAATTGAAGGAAAGACTTAATTCTAAATACAAGGCAAAAAAATACCCGCTGGATAGCGGGTATTAATTAGTAGCTAGAACATTAATGCAGCTGCAGTACCAGAGCTGCTTTCTCACAGTAGTCTTTTTTCTTGGTATCGTTTTTCTGCTTGCTTTGGCTCGATTTAATCCAGATATAACTGGATGCCTTACCTTTGCAGAGTTTTAAGCCTAAAACTGAATTTTTAGATTTAATAAATAAGTTCATGGTGATTTCTCCGCGGCCCATTGTACGTAGGTGCATTTTTTTCGGCGATAAAGTGTAAGACTTGATGCCGCTGCGTCCATTCACACTGATACTTTTTCCTGGAGGCGCGTTTACCCACTCTGCGTCGTCACGAATTTCTAAACTGGTCCAGCTACTGTCGGTAGATACCGATAATT
>JBLHVV010000126.1:0-7908 GCA_047628755.1 Crocinitomicaceae bacterium
ATTTCTACCGAATTTCAAGATGTATATTTTAGTACTGACGATGGGGCTGAAGAAAGTCGCTACGTTTTTTTAGAAGGTAACAACTTAGAACAACGTTGGAAAATACAATCTCCTGATCATTTTTCTATTGCTGAAACAGGTTTCGGCACCGGTCTTAATTTTTTGTGCAGTTGGGATTTATGGCTTAAAAATAGCGAAGCGCATCAACACCTTCACTTCTTATCCGTTGAACGCTTTCCTTTAGATAAAGACAGCCTAGTTCAAGCGCTTTCTGTTTGGCCTCAATTCAAGCCTCTTATTCAAGTACTCATAGACAACTATCCTGGGCTTATTAATGGTTGGCACAGCCTGCACCTTCCCAATCCATTAGAGACGGGTGGCCAAGTTGTATTACACCTGTTTTTAGGTGATGTGCTCGACTGGCTGCCGCAAATTGATGGAGAGATTGATGCTTGGTTCTTAGATGGCTTTACCCCGTCTAAAAATCCAAATATGTGGAGTGAACAACTATTTTTACAGATCGCTAGGCTAACGCCATTTAATGGCACTGTTGCCACTTTTACTGCTGCGTCTAAAATTCAAAATAGTTTAAAAGCCTGTGGTTTTAAAGTGAGCAAGCGTAAGGGCTATGGTAAAAAGCGTGAGATGGTAATGGCGTCTCAGCAATATACCAATGGACCACAGCCACCTAATTGGTTATGTGATAAACCTTGGCTATTAAATAGCTATAAAGGGTCTTCTATTGACCGCAATAAAAATAAAACAGCCACCATTATTGGTGCTGGCATAGCTGGTTGCAGTACCGCATTTAGTTTAGCTAAGCGTGGTTGGAAGGTAACTATTTTGGACAAAAAAACCATTGCCTCTGGAGCCTCAGGAAATGCTCAAGGTGTTTTATACGCTAAGCTTTCCGCTGAAATGAATTTACACAGTCAATTTTATTTATCTGGATATTTATTTAGTTTAAATAACTTAAAACATCAATTGTCTAACAAAGAGAATTGGAATAACTGTGGTGTATTACAGCTAGCAACCAATGAAAAAGAAGAAAAACGTCAACATAGCTTTTGTAATAAATATCAATTAGATGATGTAGTCATAGGAGTAGATAAACTACAAGCTTCAAAATTAGCTGGTATTCATATTCCCTATTCAGGTTTGTTTTTTAAAGACGGTGCATGGGTTTATCCAAATGCTTGGTGCTCAAAACTTTTAGACCATAAAAACATTACTTTGTTAGAAAATACTCAAGCAGAAAAATTAACTAGGATTAATAATGACTCTAAAAATAATAACTGGTTAGTCAGTACAAATATTGCTAACCATTCTGAGAATTCAAGTATTAGCAGTGGTGTATTAATTATTTGCAATGCGAATGATGCAAAGCTATTAGATCACTTATCATTTTTACCTACTAAACCAGTAGCTGGTCAGGTAACGCAACTAACATCTCAAACAATTAATCTGAATACAGTGTTATGCGGCGATCACTATGTTACGCCCAGTCACAATGGACAATTAAATTTTGGTGCATCATATCGAATTAAAAGTGATAGCACAGAAATTTTAGTATCAGATGATGAAGCGAATATAAAAAATTTAGAATTAGCATTTCCAAGCGTTAGCGAACAGCTTGACCTTTCCGTTAAGCCAAAAGGCAGAGCATCTGTAAGATGTACATCACCAGATTACACTCCAATTGCTGGACCTATCTGTGATGAAAATTTTTTTATGAATAATTTTTTCGAACTGAAAAAAAATAGAAAATGGAAGTTTCAAAAGCAGGCAGAGTTTATAGATGGACTTTATATTAACATTGCCCATGGTTCACGAGGCTTAACTTCAGCTCCACTGTGCGCAGAACTAATTGTTGCACATATAACTGGCGAACCTTTACCCATGCCTAAAGCCCAAGCAGATTTGCTGAACCCAAATCGATTTTTAGTAAATAAGATAATAAAAAACAAATAACAGTCTTTTTATTAATCGTTAGCAGCCTTATCCCTAGGGTACGGGGACTTTGGTATAACATAATTTTTTGCCGTCATTCTGTTTTCTCGTATAGCGATCATAACTTCTTCAATCTGCTGACATTGAAGACGAGTTTCAGCTAGCTGAGTTTGCAACTCATGGGTACAAGTGAATAGTTCTTTCATCACTTTACGAAATTTATAATCTTGAATATTTGCCATGGCTCCCGCTCTCCTTTCCTCTTGGCTACTTGAACAATATGACAAAAATTAGTCTGAAATACAAAAAAAGGATAAATTGAAGAAATAAACCCACTAATACCTTAGATGTTTATGCCGTAAATCATGGTAGATGTATTGGCTTAAAGCTGATCGCGGTTTATTATACTGACGGTTTGTGACTGATGATCAAAGACAATTTGTGCTTTACCGCTGCGTATCAATGAAAGTACCTGCTCACATTTCTGTTCAAAACTGAATTCTATATGGCCATAATCAGTACCTTCACGATTAATATACTCTTCGATAACACCCTGTAAGGCATCTTTAGACAATTGGTCAAAGGGGATTGGGGTATATTCGAAAGATTCACTCATAAACTGGTTGAAACGCTTAATTTACTTCAAAAAAGCAGCTTCACGCTCCCATTCACATTTAACTCTAAGATCGCCACTATTTGGCACGTGACAACCGTGACTGTTAGGTTCCCACTGGAAGGTATGTTTGCCACTTAATTCTGTTTCTAAATGCACCGTGGCGCTTACCCAGTACATACTGCCTAACAGCTCTTCAAATTTGGCCATCCAACGTTCCCATTCGTACTCTACTGCACGATAAGATGCTCCAAAATGAATAACTTGAGTATGGTAAGCACCACTAAAAATATCCATACCAGGTAAAGCGAACATATCACCACACAAAAACGGAGAGCTCGGGTCAAAGGTTTGTGGTAAATCTAGCAAGCAGGCACTGTTTACCATACGACGCTTTTGGGAGTCATTTTCTGGTGACATTGCCACATCTTTTATAATGCCGTATACAATCGATTCTTGATCCACTTTCAAGCCCTTATGCTTATTACTTGTGTTACGTTTACGCTTGAAATATAAATAATTACTAGTAAGGTAATAGATACCAAAATACGATTAAAAAAGCGATGTTTTTATTGTTGTAGTCTTTAAGGTTTCACAAAAATAGCAAACTATCCCCAAAAAGATCGCCATAATCTTGAATCTTCTAATTTGTCTTTGCACCCTTGTAATTGTCGCTGGTACATACGACTGCGCTTTTCTACTTTTTTAGCTACGTTTAATAACCAGGTTTTGTTTTTATAGGTTTTACGCTGAAAACCACCCTGCCCTTCATGATAGGCTAAATAAAGACTGTAAGCATCGTGTGGATTTATTCTATTCCGAATCAATGATTTGTGATTGTACCAGCCAATAAAATCTACAGCGTCTTCAAAATCGTCGCGATCGGCTCCCCAATTTCCTGTTTTTTCTTGGTACTCTTCCCAAGTTCCACTTAACGCTTGGGCATAGCCAAAAGCACTGGAAGCTCTACCGGTTGGAATAAACCACATAAACCACTGAAAAGGTGGTCGAGCATCATCTATAAACTTAGATTCTTGGTGTATAAACGCCATCGTCACGTGCTGAGGAATTCTCCATTTTTCATAAACTTCATCCGAAGCAATATACCAGTCGTAATATTCATCATACATTGAACATACGTTATTAATATTTTTCGGCGGTGCCGTTGAGCAGCCAGCTAACAGCAATAAGCTAAGTACTGCTAAATATTTAACTGGTATCTTTAAATATATATTAACCTTCATACTGAATACCGTGAGATGCTAACAGGGTTAAAAATGCAGTTTCATCAAAAACCTCAACACCTAAATCTTGCGCTTTGGTTAATTTAGATCCTGCTTTTTCACCAGCCACTATACCGTGGGTTTTCGCTGAGACACTGCCCGCTACTTTAGCCCCCAGACTTTGTAAATACTCTTTCGCTTCGTCACGCCCCATACTTGCCAGTGTTCCGGTGACCACAAAAGTTTGTCCTATTAAAGGTTGCTCCGCTATAGATTTTTTCTCGATAGCTGGCCATTCAATTCCAATTTTTATAAGTCCATCAATAATAGTTTGGTTATGAGGTTCAGTAAAAAACTCAAGAATATACTTAGCTACTATAGGACCCACATCTTCCACTTCAATCAGTTCATCGAAGTTGGCTTTAACTAAAGAACGTATATCTAAAAAGTGATTAGCCAAATTTTGCGCCGTAGCCACACCCACTTCACGAATTCCTAGTGCATATAAGAACTTTGCAAAGGTTGTTTTTTTACTAACCTCGATAGAAGCTAATAAGTTTTTAGCCGACTTTTCACCCATACGCTCTAAATTTGCGACCGCATCATGGTTTAAACTATATAAATCTAAAAAGCTTTCAATTTTTCCTTCATCTACTAACTGCTCAACAATTTTATCCCCTAAACCGTCTATATCTAACGCTTTACGGGAAGCGAAATGCTTAATCGCTTCCTTCCGTTGTGCTGCACACACCAGTCCGCCAGAACAGCGAGCGATGGCTTCACCTTCAATTCGCACGACATGGCTGTCACAAACAGGACATTTTTTAGGAAGGGTAATAGGCTGAGCGTTATCTGGGCGTTTCTCTAATACCACCTTTATAACTTTAGGGATGACATCACCAGCACGATGAATAATAACCGTGTCTCCAATGCATACATCAAGACGTTCAATCTCATCCATATTGTGTAAAGTCGCGTTAGATACCGTTACACCACCTACAAATACAGGGGCCAAACGTGCAACAGGGGTTACGGCTCCAGTACGCCCCACTTGAAACTCTACACTTTTAAGTACTGTCATTTCCTCTTGCGCAGGAAACTTATGAGAAATAGCCCATCTAGGCGCACGAGAAACAAAACCTAAGCGCTTTTGTAAATTAATTCTGTCGACCTTAAATACTATTCCATCAATTTCATACGGTAAATCGTTTCGTTTTTCTGCTAAGTTATTATAGTAATCTAAGCAACCTTGGGCACCACTTACCACTTTCATTTCAGGGTTAATAATGAACCCCCAAGTGGCAAATTGCTTTAAAATGTCACTGTGTTTTTGTGGCACTTCAGCACCTTCGGCACGACCTAAACTATAACAGCAAAACTCTAATGGGCGAGATGCTGTGATTTTTGAGTCTAGCTGACGCAAGCTACCAGCTGCTGCATTGCGAGGATTAACAAATAGCTTTTCGTCTTTAGCCAAAGCTTTTTTATTAAAGGCTTCAAATCCTGATTTTGGCATATACACTTCGCCACGCACTTCTAAAATTGGCGGATGACCTGCCCCCATTAACTTAAGAGGAATACTCGCAACTGTTTTAATATTTTGAGTAATATTTTCACCTGTTGCGCCATCTCCTCGAGTAGCAGCACGAACAAGAAGCCCATTTTCATACAGTAGACTTACAGCGATACCGTCTAGCTTTGGCTCGCAAGCGTATAATATGTCTTCGTCTGTTCTTAAGCGCTCTTGTACTCGGCGATTAAAGTCATGCATGTCTCGGTCATTAAAAGCATTATCTAAACTTAGCATAGGCACTTCGTGCTGTACTTGATCAAACTGAGAAAGAGGCGCGGCACCCACTCGTTGAGTTGGCGAGTCTTCTGAAAAAAACTGCGGATAATCTTGTTCTATTTTTTTAAGCTGGTGAAAAAGCCGATCATACTCCGCGTCTGGAATACTGGGGTCATCTAACACATAATAAGCGTGATTGGCTTGATGCAAAGCATTATGTAACCCTGTAACCCGATTCGATAGGGCTTCATTAGATACAATTTCTGTTAAATCATCGCCGGCTGGTAAATCGTTAGGTACGTCGTCAAATAACGAAGTCTGATCAGACATGATTGCACTCGGATAAAAAGTTATTTCTTAGAAAATTGTTTGCGAGAATATTCTCGTACACGATTTCGATAGTGCTCTAACGTTTGTGGCGTAAGGTCACTGTGGCTCTCATCATACATACTGGCGCCAAAGTTACGGGCAAACACCAGCGCAACTTCTGCCATGGCGTCAAACGCGCCCATTGCGTCATGAGGACCGGGCAAGCTCATAAATAAGCTAATGCCTTTTGTTTCCATGTCATCAATTGTTGCTAAATCAAAACTACCAGGCTTTAACGCATTAACCACACTAAACTGAATTTTACCTTGAGCGTTTGCCTCTTCAAATCGATGAAAAATACTCATCTCGCCATAGCGCATATCACAAGCTTTAAAAATATGATGAAGCTCGGCACCTGTTAACAATGGGCCAGTTTCTTTTAATACATTGATTACAAATACTTCTTGTGCTGCTGGCCTTTCAGAAAGCTTTTCGCCCACTGGAAAGGCATTGCCTGCAGAATATTGTGCTTGATCAGTTTTTAGTAAGTCGTCTAGTGGAAAATCATCTAAGTCATCAACAGCAAACGAATTTAAATCAGGCTCTGAGCCAGACACAGGTAATTCTGCCGTAATCACCGCTTGATCTTTTAATGATTGCTGCACAAATTCAGGCAAAACTATTTCATGCTGGACTGGAGGATTAGGGTCCACTTCGCCACCTAGATGCACTGGTTCCATTAATACCGGCACACTTTCTGGCACACCTAATAATGGCTCTATAATATTTTCTTCTGGAGCTTGTGACTCGGCTAATTCTCGGCGCTTATGCTCAACCTCAGATTTTGATGGCTGATTTGCATGCCGTTTTCTAGGGCGCTCAGATAGTTGAGCTTCTGATACAGGAACTTCATCAATCTGTTCGGCTAGGCTATCTCCACTGGCGCTAAAGTGTTCTAACATGGGCTCGTCATCCGTAACAAACTCATCTTCGGCTAATGTATGAGACGACATTTTCGCAATATAATCTTGAGGTTCACCAACAAATGCCTCAGTCACTAGGTCATCCGTTATTTCCAACTCATTAAAATGCAGTTCATCAGTAGATTGAGGAGCAGCCTCAAACGCAGAATCCGAATCAAGTAGGTCATTGTCTAAAACATCATCGTCGAACTGGCTTGAACGTGCTTCACGCACTTTTTTTATACCGTCAACCACAATAAAAATGATAACGATCAAACCAATCACGAGGATAAAGCTGTGTAAATTTATATCCATGCTTCAATTCTTATTAATAATGAAAATGTAAAACCCAATTAAATTAATAGCCATTACTAGACCGATTCTACTCAGTCAGTCCAATCGCTTCTTCCATATTTACAGATACAATTCGAGACACACCAGGTTCATGCATCGTCACTCCCATTAACTGCGAAGCCATTTCCATAGCTATTTTATTATGAGAAATATAAATAAATTGTACTTGCTCACTCATAGCTTCAACAAGCCGAGCATAACGTCCAACGTTTGCATCATCCAATGGCGCATCTACTTCGTCTAACATGCAAAATGGCGCTGGCTTTAAGCGAAAGATTGAAAATACTAATGCAATCGCGGTTAAAGCTTTTTCACCACCTGACAGTAAATGGATTGTGCTGTTTTTCTTACCTGGCGGTCGCGCCATAATAGCCACACCTGTATCCAATAAATCATCTCCAGTAAGCTCTAGGTATGCGTGACCACCACCAAATACTTTAGGAAATAATTCTTTTAAACCACTATTCACTTTATCGAACGTTTCTTTAAAGCGAGTACGAGTCTCAACGTCGATTTTACGAATAGCATTTTGTAATGTCTCTAACGCTTTCTCTAAATCATCGTTTTGCTGATCTAGATACTCTTTTCGTTCTGATTGTGTTTTATATTCGTCTATGGCCGCTAGGTTAATAGCACCTAAACGAGTAATCCGTTGTTGAATTTGCTCAAGTTCACGCTGGCACACTTCTATAGAAATATCATCAGCCA
>JBLHVV010000127.1:0-7487 GCA_047628755.1 Crocinitomicaceae bacterium
CTGTATTAGCATGGACTTTCTACTTACACCGCGATATGCCAAAGTATCTCCTACAACAGAAAACTAAAATATGGCAACAGAATGAATTAGTGGAACTTAAAGAACGCAATATAGGTATTTTGGGCTTGGGTAACTTAGGTAGAGCATCGGCAGAAAAACTTTTCTTAAATGGTTTCAATGTTTATGGCTGGAGCAGAGGTCAAACGGATATACCAGGAGTTAAGTGCTTTTATGGTTCTGCTGGTTTAAAAAATATGTTAAAAAAAACCAATATACTGATTTGTTTGTTACCTTTGACGGATGAGACGCATGGGTTATTAAGCTATGAAAATTTAGGTTTACTACCGCGCAGAGCATCTCTAATTAATTTTTCGCGAGGTCAAATAGTTGATGACAGTGCGCTGTTACAGCATTTAGAGAATGGTCATCTAAAACATGCTATCTTAGATGTTTTCGACATTGAACCTCTACCAAAAAGTAGTCGTTTATGGGACTCTCAAAACATAACAGTTTTACCCCATATCTCTGCTCCAACGAATATGCGAACAGCATCGGAACTTGTGGCTAATAACTTGTTGCAGTACTTTGAAACAGGCATAGTACCTGAAACTATTGTGCGCTCACGAGGTTATTAGTAGGACAAGCACAACAGATAAATGAAATTTAACAAGGCTGTCAATAGGATATTTTTGCTTCGCTTCTTTTTGGTGTGGCTTCGCTATTTTACACCAAAACGCCACTTCACAAAAAATGCCCATTACAGCGGCGTTATAAGTTAAAAGGAAGCTCAATGAAACGATATATATTATTGCTAGGTATGCTGTTACTAGTAGGCTGTGCATCAATGTTACCGAAAGCTGGCATAAGCAAGTCGTATACGCATGCAGGGGCAAATGTTATTTCACCTAGCGAGCCAGATTGGTATCTAATGCAATACTCTCAATATGGAGTTGTTTTTGCCAAAAAATATTCTGATAGTAGCGAGACAGCAATTGCAAACACACAAATCTTCCCCGTTGGTAAATTCGAATCGGATGAGGCATTCTTTGAAGTAATTAAAAAGGGCCGCTCCGAGGTTAAAAACAAGGAACGTTACAAGCAAATAGAAGCAGAGCACAAAGTATCACTTCTTAATGGACATTCTTGCCTCAAATATCACGGAGTTTCTGAAGATCATGGAAGCAATGGAGTAGACTCCACTAATTTTCAGTTTTTTAAGAACTTTGGTTATATTTGTCGCACAAAAATAGATCCCACAGTAGCACTAATAATGGAGGTTTCTCACCGCTCCGATTCAAGGATTGTTCCTGCTGAGCTTAAAACAATGGGTAGCCAGTTTTTTAATTCAATCGAGTTAACTAAGTAAAATGCCTTATAACCAGTGCACCTTCCCGTACTTGGTTGAAATGGCGGCGTTATACAAAATTAACACCTAGCTCTGACAAGGAAACAGAATGAGAAAACTACTACAAATACTCATAGCAGCATATGTTCTTACAGGTTGTGCAACTGCTAAGTATTCGATTGTTGCAGGTGAATATGGCTGGAATAAACAAGGCAAAAATGGTGTGGTTAGTTCTAAATATTCTAGTGAAACTATGTACAAAATTAACACTAAAACAGGTGAGAGCTGGAGAATGACCTTTGATAAAAGCCAAGGTTATTACTGGGAATCAATTAATCATCTAAATGTAGATCCGATTGAAAAGTAATGTATAACCATCGTCTCAAACAGACAAATTTCCGCTGTCACCTTTTGTGCAAAAACACGCACAAAAGCCGCCATCAAAAATTTTCTCGGTGAGCCGGACGTTATGCACAATCAATCATCAAGATTAGGCAGGTGAAATGGAAAGCTTTGTTGTAGGACTAGCAACCTCAATCCTAGGTGGAATCATTCTCGGTATGCTTGGAAAATGGCAAGGATGGTGGCTTTGGTCAAAAAGTGTGTCCTCTATTGATCTTACAACTCGAACGCTAAAAATTCTCGACGGGAACGCTAGCGAAAAAACTAATGAAATGGTTAATCTTACCAAGCAACTTAATGATTCTATTGTTGCTTTTTATAAAACAAAAACACCATATAAAGAGAGCCTAGAAACAGAAGCCTTATCTCTCTTGGCGGAACTGCTGGCATTAATCAAGTCTTTAGCAACGGAGATGTCAGCAGCTAACCCCGAACTTAATGAATTAAAGCGAACTGTAAATTAATACCAAAAAGGACTTGAGAAGCACTTATAAACTATGAGTACATCGGCTATGCATCATGATGTATGTATGGACGATAAAATAGCTAGTAAAAAACTAGCACCTCGCGCTAAAGAACGAATGACACCATAAGGGTCGTTAGTTTCTAGTGACCCGTCTATTTAAGGATTTAAAATGAAATTAACTTTATTAATTCTGGCATCTTTTTTAGTAAGTGGCTGCTCTGTTATTGGCCAAAGTGATGTAAAAACGGCCCCTTATATCCTGTTGAAATCTGATGAGAGCCAAAAAATAGAAGTCCGTAACTACGGCTCAATGGTATTGGTGTCTACCACTATGTCCAGTGAAAGTGGCTACAGCGCCTTTAGAGCTTTGTTCGGCTATATTACTGGCGACAATGAAGGTGCAACTAAAATTTCTATGACTGCCCCCGTCATTATGTTCGAAACAAAGGACGTAAATAAGAAAACAGAAAAAGGTGCTCAAATTTCCATGACCGCCCCCGTCTTTATCAATGACAATGCACAGCAGTCTTCAATGTCGTTTGTTATGCCGAAAGATTTCACGCTGGCCACTACACCAAAACCAACAAATCCAGATGTGCGCTTAAGTGAACTTAAAGATTATAAGGTAGCCACAATTCAATTTAGTGGTACATTAAGTGACAGTAACGTTGAAGAGTATTCTAGAATTTTGATAAACTGGATCTCTGAAAATAGCTATACCTCCATAAGTGACCCAGTAAAAGCAGGCTACAATGGGCCAACTACTTTGCCCATGTTTCGCCGAAATGAAATACTGATTGAGGTCAAATAGTCCCTAGTTGTTTAACTGGCAGGATTGTTTAAGCAACTAGACAATGCGTTGTTCTAAAGCGCCGTTCAGTGGGCTTACATTTGAATAAAAGTGTTCAATTGATTTTGTATCTTTAGATACAAAATATTTATTAAAATTCCAGCGTGGCAGTTTCCCTGTTCTTTCTGTCAGTATTCTATAAAAATAATTTGTAGCCGACCCTGTTAATGAACTAGGGGCCACCATAGTGAAACTTACCCCATAGTTTTTAAAACAAACACTTGTTGTCTCAGCTTCAGATTTGTGTTCCTGCCTAAAGTCATTAGATGGAAAGCCTATAATCTCTAAACCTAGGTCTTTATATTTCTGATACAGACCTTCTAACTTTTTAAACTGAGGAGTAAAGCCACATTGGCTAGCCGTACTTACAACAAGTAAAACTTTGCTGTTGAATGATTGGCAAAAATCAATGACCTGTTTTGAATGTAATTTTTTACTTTCAAAATTCAGTAAGTCATCACAGCTTGCGTTGGTAAGCTGTGGAAGCATGAACAGACTTATAATCACTAGTAAGAACTTTTGATTAAAGAGCATGTTTTCTCTTCAATAATCTTGTGGCGGTTTTATTAGTTGTCAATGCTGTTTACGGGTGTTTATTTGATTTGGATCTAAGATCGCGTGCAAGCGCCTTCCCAAAGGTTTGGAAAACCTCATTTTAGTTGGCAAAAGTAAGTATAAACTATGCTACTTTAGGTGCTATTGACACGCTTTTTAGATGAAATTTTATGAAAAATTCAAGTTTAATTAAGTTACTCACTTACCTTGGCGCTCTGCCATTCTTTTTGGCCGTTTATATTGGTCCGTCTAATCAGAGTTTTTTAGACTTGATGGGTATTCAATGGTTTCTCACTTATGGTTTACTGATTTTAAGTTTTATGGCCGGCACCTTATGGGGTCAAGTTGTGAACGAGCCAGTTAAGATTAAGCGCATTGCTTTGGTTTCTAATGCAATAACATTGAGTGCGTGGCTTGCCTTTTTATTGGCTGACCCAGAAGTCGTATTAGTTACAATGGCATTAGGTTTTGTGGCACTTTATCTATTAGAAGTGGTTATAATAAGCCCTATTAAAAGACCTGATTATTATCTGGTCTTAAGATTAAGAGTAACGACGTTAGTGGTTGTTGCTCATGGGCTGATGTTATTTCAGGTACTAATTTGATTATGTTTAAAGGTTGATTTAACTTCATGATGTTGCTGCTTTATTAGAAATACAAAATACATGAGTCATACGTATAAAATAATAAAATCTACACCAAAAGAGTCCATTGTCATTGTGTGGTTTAAGCGTGATCTTAGAATTCACGATCACGAACCTCTGACCATTGCTGCTTCTCTACAATATAGGGGTATTAAAGTACTGCCTTTATACGTGGTTGAGCCTGACTACTGGCAGTTACCCGATAGCTCTGCGCGTCATTGGCGTTTTATTGCTCACTCCCTCATGGAATTAAATCAAGCACTGCTAAATCTTGGGCAAGGATTATGGGTGGAGCACGATATTGCCATTTCTGTATTTAAAAAACTTGCAGCGCACTTTAATATTTTAGGTCTATATTCGCATCAAGAAAGCGGGAATTTATGGACTTACCAGCGCGACAAAGATGTCAAAATATGGTGCATTAAAAATAAGATAAAATGGCATGAATCTGAAGCTTATGGTGTATTCAGGCGCTTTAACGATCGAGACCGTTGGTCGTATCATTGGGAAAAATACATGGTGCGCGAAAAATCCATCGCGCCTAAATCTTTAGCAAAAATAGAATCACTGAGCACTTATGGAGATGGCTCAGAACTTGATTTGCCGATGCTGGATTTAACTACGCTTGAGAGTGATGAAAATAATTACTTACAAGAAGGTGGCCGCAGCCTAGCTGTGGATTGTTTTAAGAGTTTTCTTAACAGGCGTGGAAAACATTATACTTTTGATATGTCGTCGCCATTAACCGCATTTCGCAGTTGTTCTCGACTGAGTCCTCACATTACTTTTGGTACGCTGTCTTTAAGAGAAATTGTACAGAAATTACGTAAGCACGCTAAAACACCAGAGCTTGAAGTCGCCTGGAAGCGTTCCTTACGATCTTTTGATAGCCGCTTGCATTGGCATTGCCATTTCATGCAAAAACTCGAAACAGAGCCTCTGTTTGAAACATGTAATATGTTGCCTGTATTTAATGGTCTGCGTGAAAATGAGTTTAACGAAGACCATTTTGAAGCGTGGAAGTCAGGCAATACTGGCTATCCTTTCATTGATGCCTGCATGCGTTGTCTGCGACACACGGGTTGGTTAAATTTTAGAATGCGCGCCATGCTTGTCTCTTTTTCATCCTACCAATTATGGCTGCATTGGCAGCGACCTGCTTGGCATTTGGCCCAATGCTTTACTGATTACGAGCCAGGTATTCATTACAGTCAGATACAAATGCAATCGGGGACAACGGGTATTAATACCATGCGTATTTATAACCCAGTAAAGCAATCGCAAGACCAAGACCCTAAGGGTATTTTTATTAAACGCTGGGTGCCAGAATTGTCAGAGTATAGTGATGATTATATTCACGAACCTTGGACCATGCCTGTGGCCATGCAACAACAAAAAGGCTGTGTTATTGGCGAAGCTTACCCGCAACCCATTGTTGAGCATGTTGCCGCTTTACGTGAAGCGCGTGCAAAATTTACCGATTTTAAAAAGTATCACCCGGAGTTTTGGGAGCAGGCGCAAGCACTTAATGTCAAACATGGAAGCCGCAAGCGTAAGGCTAAAGGCAGTAAAAAAAGTACGGCGAAGACAAAAATAAAAACTGATCAGCTATCGTTATTTTAACGTACCTACAGGATTGATTTCATAAACCAACAATTCATACTGCGTGATGATTAGGCGATACAGACAATGGCCCATAAGAAATTACATCTAGACAGTAAGATTTGCCTTGTGTGCGATAAGCCCTTTAATTGGCGTAAAAAATGGCAAAGTTGTTGGGCTGAGGTTAACTATTGCTCTAAGCGTTGTCGGCGCCATAAACCAACCCAAAAAGGTTCGGATATTAAACATGCGTAGACTCTATTTTATCTTGGGAGATCAGCTTGATCGCGACTCTCTAATTCTTAATGACGTAGATATCGAAAATGATTGCTTCTGGATGGCAGAGGTTAATCAAGAATCGACACATGTTCGGTCACACAAGCAGCGCATTGCACTTTTTTATCAGGGATGAGGCATTTTGCACAAGAGCTGCGCGATAAAGGCTTACCGTTGCAGTATCACTTTTTGCAAGATGAGCAGTTTAGAGACTTGGCAGAAGCGTTAGCGCATACGATTAATATACAGCAACCAGAAGAAGTATGGTTTGTAAGGCCTAGCGATTATCGTGTCTTCGAGTGTTTGGTTAATACTTGCAAGCTGTTGTTATGTTTGATGGAGGAAAAGATATTAAAATCTGTTATCGACAAGAGCTTGCAGCACGACAAGGTGCGCGAGTCGCATTGGTATCTTCCAGTATTAGCAATGAAATGCTCACCATTGAATGTGTCTTCAGTACTGATACAACCGCATCTGGCTGAATGCTACCTTACTCGCCCTAGGAGATGATTACCCTGAACTCTAAGGCTTAAAATGAAATTCTCATTAAAATGTTGAGGTTCAAAGCCGCTTAAAATTCATAACCAGTAATAAACACCTAAAGGCTGATAGCCTACTAGATATTGAACAGTAGGTGATCGATAACCTTTTAAGTTAAACAAGAATGGCTAAAAAGCCTAGTCGGTCGTGTGAGGTTAGAGCACTTAAGCCTTTAGCTAAATTTAAAGCAGATATTCGTCTAAAAGGACTAACTAGGCATTCGATTTAGCCTAAAGGACTATCTTGAATTTTTCGATTAAATAGGCACTAATTAACTTGTTGTTTCGCGAGTTTTCGAGCGAGAGTTCGACGATGCATACCTAACCGCCTAGCCGTCTCTGAGATATTGAATCCTGTGTCAGCAAGTGTTTCGTGAATGAGCTCCCACTCAAGGGTCTTGATTGAGGTAGCGCGGCCGCGAATCTTTACTTCAACATTACCATCTGCGCTATCAAATGCAGCTTCAATATCATCGGTATTTGAAGGTTTTGCAAGGTAGTAGCATGCACCTAATTTTATTGCTTCAACTGCGGTTGCAATACTTGCGTAGCCTGTTAGCACCACAATAAGCATATTAGAATCATGTTTGTGTAAAGCCTGAACACACGCAAGACCAGTGGCCTCACCATCTAATTTAAGATCCACAACAGCGTAGCCTGGGGAATGGTTTTCTAAAATAGACTGCGCGCCTTCTAAACTACTAGTACTGAGTACTGTGTAATGGCGCCGCTCAAATGACCGGCCTAGTGTTCTTGCAAATGCAGCATCGTCTTCGATAAGTATGAGGGTTCTAGGAATACTATTTCC
>JBLHVV010000128.1:0-7460 GCA_047628755.1 Crocinitomicaceae bacterium
TATGTGTGTACTGAATTTGTACCTAATTAATAATCAATTCAAAGGGTAAATAGCGATTACTGATTAGTGTTGCGGAATCAGCAGGCTAATTGGTATTGCAAATAACTGGTGACCAAAAGGAACAATGCTTTCTCCGTCATAAAACACTATGCCTGCCGTAAATGAGTTGCCACACCCTTCTTGCAATTTTTTTAACCCTTTAAAGTCACTTGATGTGACGGTTGCCGCGGCTTTTATTTCTATCCCGGCTATCTGCTGGCCTTGTTCAATTACAATATCGACTTCAACTTTGTCCTTATTGCGAAAGTGAAAGAAATTAAGTGGCCGATCATACCAGTCTGCATATTTACGTAGTTCTTGGTAAATGAATGTTTCTAGCAGTTGACCTAAAAGAGCCCGATCATTCCAAAGGGCATCGCTTGTCATTCCAAGTAGAGCGCTAGCCAGACCGGTATCCGCTAAATGCAACTTGGGCTTCTTTATTAGCCTGCTTAATCGATTACTGTGCCAAGGTGCTAATTGTTCGATTAGAAACACTTGCTCTAGTAAGGTTAAGTAATCGCGGATAGTGGGTCGACTAAGTGAGAAGGGGGCAGCCAAGTCGGCGGAGTTAAACAGCCGTGCACTTTGGCCGGCGGCAAGCGTGAGCAATCGCGGCAATGCATCCAAGTTTCGTATGTTCGATAGATCTTGTACGTCTCTCTGAACGAGGGTCGTAATGTAATCTCTGTACCAGTTAATACGACGTCTCTCTATAGGCCGTGCGAGTGCAGCAGGGTAGCCACCAGCGCAGATCACCTCAGCGAGCTCTTTGCCTAGATGCCTATATTTTGGTTTATTGATTTCGTTGCTGAAATCAGCTTTGAAAAGTTGCTCTAAGAAAGTTGGAGGTTTACCTGCAAGCTCGGCTTGAGCTAGTGGGTGCAACCGAATAATCTCCATTCGGCCGGCTAATGAATCAGCTAGCTTTGGAAGTAGGAGTATATTTGCCGAACCTGTAAGGATAAAGCGACCAGGTTTCCGATTTGTATCAACACTGACTTTAATCGCAGTGAAAAGCTCAGGCACTCTCTGAATTTCATCTAGGATTGTGAACTCAGGCAAGCTTTTAATGAACCCAATCGGGTCTGTAAGCGCTGCTTGGCGTTGAGTATCGTCGTCAAAGGTTAGATAGTGATATCCGAGCTCCACTCCTAACTCAACGGCCAACGTTGTTTTACCGCATTGGCGAGAGCCATGAATTAAAACAACTGGCGTATCCGCGATAGCGTCTAGTAATAGTTTTTTTGAGAATCTTGGATGGATAGTTTTTGTCGGCATTTATATATTAGCGCCAAAATTGGTGGCTTAGTTATCTTCGTCCAAGTGTAAGTTAGTCTTCGTCCAAATGAAAGAATATCGTCGTCCAAATGAAAGAATTTAGTGTAAGGATGTCTTTTCTTTATGTTTAATCTTAATCGTCTGGGGCAGTTTTAAGGTATTCAATAAAGCGAGATCGTAGAAGGCTGATGGCTAAAAATTAGGGTTATGTTGATAATTTCGGCATGTTCAAGTATTTTGAATAGAGTTAATTATTGAACCTTTAAAGCAGCTAAGTAATAACAGCATTGCAATTCAGTCAAATATAAAATCGATAATTTAAGCAATCAATAGATTTATGCGAATAGCTTCCTAGCTTAATATGTGGGGCTTGTTACTAACTGCATTTACACTAATATAATAAATAATATAGTGAACACCATATTCAGCATTTCTAATCAATTGGCGAAGTCCACAAAGCTTGAGTTAAGTCGTTTAACTGATGCAAGTGGTCAAAACCCTGGTGTGCAGCCCATCAATACTCACAGCAAGCAGATTGCATGGCAGTTTCAGTTATTTAAGAGCGGTAATAGCACCGTGGTCATCGTTATTGAATCTTACAGTCGCTATATATTGCTGCTTCCATTTTATTACTCGCCGACCTGGGAGGAAGTAAAAGGCGCGTTCTACGAACAGTGGTTCGGGGATATGCAGAGCTGGATGAAAATGGGGGGCTTTGTTCGTAGTACTCAGCAGCAAACTCAACTAGAACAACAATTTCAAGCTCAGTCTGAGTCGCAAATTTACCGAAATTTAGATAGGAGTATTGGTGGGCATATGACGGACACTCAGTTTTGGATACGCGATTATATGGAGCAAATGACTGTTCAAAGTTTTGATCAACAGATGGCAAAGGAGCTTAGTGTCCATATCAATAATCAATCCAAACGCGTTAAAGACGTTAACGGCAAAAAAAGCAAGTTCAGTCCTTTAGAGCGCTTTTTAGACGACAGCCTATATAGATATGCTCAAGGCTTGTGCGATCAATTTATTCCTGGTTGTGCAGAAGGGAATTTCCCTAACCCTCATAAGCGAGCTCCAAAGCTAACAGTCGTATAGTGCATTCAAGGTTAGCGACCCAAAGGGCGTTAATAAGCCTTGTTTACAATGTTCGTTGAAAGGAGTTGTAGTGCTATATCTACTGATATTAAGGAGTGTATCCAATGCTTATAACTGTTATTGACCTAATAATTCGGCGTATTAAATCTAAATAAACTATTCAGATCAGACAGTAAAAGTGTACTGATTTGTACCGTTTTAGATGCAGAAGTTATTGTTAATAATTAGAGTGAGTATAAGCGTTTGATAAATGTAGAGAAAAATGGTGGCCAGGGACAGAATCGATGCTCGCAACGAAGTTGTGCCGACACGGGGATTTTCAGTCGTGAAATCAAGCCGTAAATCTATATTAATCAATGGCTTAATAGCGTAGCTAAGCGTAATCGGTAACAGTTTAGAATCAGTAACTTAGGGTAATTTAGCGAAAGTTGTAAAAACTTATGTGTGTACTGAATTTGTACCTATTTGAAGAAGAGAGTAATTGACTTAACAGTTCATTAAATTGAATTAGCCTTCTTTTTAGTACTTAGTTTATCTATCCAGACTTCGGTAAGTTTCTCTATTGAGTCTCTTCATGTATCGAGTCCTTGAGAAGGTGGTAAGAAAATTATGTCTATAAATCACATGAAAATGTTAAATCTTCTCAAGTATGATTTTTTTTCAGGACTGGATAAAATTCTTATAAGTATGAAAAACTTTCAAAAGTATGAAATAATTCCTTTTCTCAAACCTGATCCCTGAATTCCAATAAAGGGCAGTATACATAAACGTGCTCTTAGGGACAACAAAGATGAAATTGGCCGGTTATAGCTATTTAATGGAGGAGCTTGAATTAAGGGTTCCAAATCTAAAACTAGGTCTTGCCATAGGTGAAAAGAAGCAAGACGAGATAAAGCAATACGGTGTTTCAAAAATAAAGTTTTTAGCTAAAACTAAAAAAGTCGGCGACACAGTTTACGATCATATTGAAACAGCCATTAATTATCAGGGTATTAGGTTGGAATACCTAGTACCAACGTTTAAAAAAATCGATCCTGTTGAATTGGCTAATTTTATTAAGGAAAAGCCTGAGTCCGTGGTACGACGATGTATTTGGTATCTATATGAATGGCTAGTAGATGATGAATTAGATATTCCAGACAGCAATGCCAATTATGCTAAATTATTAGATGCTCGCTATTATTACACCCTTAAAGAGGGGGTGAAAAATTCAAGAACAAGGATTAAGAACAACCTATTAGGCACGAAGGAATTTTGCCCTGTAATAAGGAAAACGCCTGAGTTGTTGGAGTGGGCGGAAAAGGATTTAATGGATATGGCTTTAGCCAAGTTAACAAGTTTACACGGTGAGGTAAACACCGAAACGCTAGGTCGCTCTGTGGCGTATTTGTACACCAAGGAAACAAAGTCTTCTACAGATATCGAGAATGAAGATAGTCGGGCTGACAAAACAAAAAAGTTTTATAGAGTTCTTAAAAATAGTGGGACGCTTCCTCTAAATCGAAGAAGATTAATTGACATCCAAAACCAAATTGTGCGAAGCGAAAAGAAAGATGAAGGCTTTAGACAAGATGAAATCTACGTAGGAGAGACACGGTTAACTTGGAGAGATGGAGTTGAGGAAAATATTCACTTCATTGGGCCAAAGCAAAATCAAGTTGTAAGCATGATGAACGGTTGGTTGGAAACTCATAACCAGATATTACTCGACGACACAATACCGCCAATGATCCATGCGGGATTACTATCTTTCGGTTTCGTATACATTCACCCCTTTAGTGATGGGAATGGCCGGATACATCGTTATGTAATACATGATGTGTTAAAGGCGCGTCATTCAACGCTAGATCAGGACTTTATAATACCAGTCTCTGCTGCAATTTTAGGTAGGCCAAATGAGTATGAGCGTGTGCTGGAGGAAATATCTAAGCCCATAATGGCACTACTTCACTACGATCTTAGCTCGGAAGATCATAGTATTGAAATCCATAACGATCTTGACTACCTCTATAGGTACCCTGACTTAACATCCCATGTAGTTTTTTTGTACGAGATGATGGGTACGGCTATTTCAGAGGATCTTGTTAAAGAAGTTACTTATATTATTAAGTACGATGTAATAAAGGGGCTTATTGAAAAAATGTATGACCTACCAAATAAAGATTTGGATCTCTTGATTAAGTTATCCATACAAAATGGTGGGCGAGTAGCCAAGAATAAGCGCAAAAGATTCTATGGATGGATTCCTGAACAAGACCTTAAAAGCCTTGAGGTTCTTATAGGTAAAACACTAGCTGAGGTTCGAGATAGCAAAGCTGCTGTTGAGTGAATGGACTTCCCAGGGTTTGTTAGGCAGATAAATAGCGTTCATTAATGGCTGTCTGGTTGCCGCCGTTTCGCGACTCTTGAACTACGCTTTAGATCTAACTATCGAAAAGATCGAGCTGGCCCAAGTGTGATTGATTTTTAATCATCACCCTTTGGCAGCCAGCAAACGGAGTGCGCTAGCTTATTGGTCATTGCATACAGCTTTGTACACGTTAATAAAAAGAGATCAGAGCTGAATCAAATAGTAGCGACCAGTTTTTTGCGTGCCTCGCTTTTCAATAAGCCCAGCTTCAATTAGAGGAGTAATAATATTCATTGCTCCCTGTCGAGACACTTTTAGATGTTCCCAAATTTCAGCTGGAGCTAGACTGCCATGGTCACGAAGCAATCCCAATAAATGTTCTTGTCTGGGAGTGAGGTTTATTTTGGTAGAACTTGAGCCTTGTAATTTCTGTAGTCTCAACCAAACGCGTTTCAAGGTTTTATGTAAACCTGTTGCTGAGTACTCAAGCCACTGAGTTAAGTCTTCGCCGGCGTTACGGACTTGAGTGAGTGCTTCATAATATGCTTGGCGATCTTCCCAATAATATTCATCCACCGAAAATAGATAGTTAGAATCAAATCCTCTTCGGTATAAATCCCATAGCGCCAGGGCGCGACCCGTGCGGCCATTACCGTCGGCAAAAGGGTGGATGTCTTCAAAGCGATAATGAAGAATTGCGGAGCTAAGTATTGGCGACAAAGAGCTTGATGCACCATTCCACCACTCTAGTAACTCAAACATTAACGGTGACACATCGTTTGCGGGTGGTGGAAAGTGGCCGCCCACTTGCACTGCGATAGTGCGGTAAGCACCTGCAGATCCTTGGTCCATTACTTCATCTGCGAGTAGAAGATGCAGTTGAAAAAGGTGATCATGTCGAATTTTTTTGAGTTTTGCATTTTTTTCGATATATCGAAGCCCAGCAAAGTAATTTAGTACTTCCCGTTGAGAACGTTCGTCTGAGGCCACTAATTCACGACCTTCTTCGAGTGCTCGTACTTGCTCTAATGTTAGTGGGTTACCTTCAATGGCTGTAGAAGCATGACCATTACGCGTACGCGTGTCTTTTTGTAAGGCCGGAACCCAAGGCAAAGAAACACTCGCGCTGTCAATTCGCTCGCGTAATGCTGAAATCTGCTCCACTAGAGTAAGAAGTTCACTAGTAATCGTAAAGTGTGGTTGGTAAGACATGATATTAGTAAACTATAAGTCAAGTTATCGGTCAAGTGGATTGGTCAATAATAAGTCAAGTTATTAGTATGTGTGTCTTCAATAGATAAAATTAAATGATATGCCTGTGAATAACAAAAGTTATCCACAGGGGGTATGCCCTTTTACACCGAACATATTGATAGTTATAAATAAAAAAGAGATTTTTATACTAATAAAGCAGTTAGAAATTGTACTGAATTGCACCGAAATGGAGTTTTATATATACGCAAGAAATAGAGGTGTTCTTAAGTATATGATTTAATAAAGAAAAATGGTGGTCAGGGACAGAACGGGGCTCGTAACGAAGTTATGCCGGCACGGGTATTTTCAGTCGTGAAATGAGACTAATAATCTAATATAATCAATGGCTTATAAGGCTAATTAGCTATAACAGTAATTAGCGATTATTAATTTGAAATCAGTAGTTTAGGCTAACTTATGCAAATTAAGCGAAACTGAGCACTGTGCCGCCAGTGTGCTGTTTTAATCAGGGGGAAACATCCATATTTTCTCTGTTAAATAAATCACTCTGTTCATTAATGTTGAACGGTAAACTTTACTGAACAAGATACGTTTCGGGTCGACTAACTATTTTAGCGAAAAGCATTTATTCAAATAAGCTTGTAAATCTTCCATATCATGGAAGATTTACAATGTTCAATTTAAAGAATAGAGCAAAATTGGCCGATCTGTAAATCGATCTTCTGCTCTACGAAGATTTAACATCATTACAAACAGACTCTAAATAGCCCCAGACTTCATCGGCAACTTGTTCAAGCGATACAGCTTCTAAATCTATAGAGTTCGCATATGCCTGCCATTGCGTCGACTTTTGCTGGTCTGTTGTAAACACGCTTGATAAGCCTTCAGGGCGTTCAGTTGGAATCGCAGTTTGGCGTCTTTCAAATGTAGAGCTTACTGCTTCGCGTAGATCCTCGTCTGAGATTGATTGCGCCTTAGGTATGGCCCATAAATCATAGAAGTCTTTCATACGCCCATTGATCAAACCAAGGGCGACAACGGCATGAAACTTCTCTGCTATTACTGTGGCTGGTGAATAGGCGCGAATATTTGCCGATGGGAACTCTAGCAGTGACGGATATTCGATGGTGTACCCAGGGTCAGTCATTGAATCGCCGAAGCCAATATCAATTGTTATTGGAATTCTTGTTTTGTCTAGGTAAGCGGTAGTTTTAAGACGTACTCCACCATAAACCTGGTCGTCGCGTATTTGCGTGGCGGTTAAGGCCGCAGTATCAAAACGTAGCCCGTCTTCCGCATTGGTGGATAAAATGTCGTTGAAGATACTAATGAGGGACTCTTCATCTTTGCTACCAAAACTTAGGAAGTCGACATCACGCGTGAAGCGGCTTTGGTCAACCGTCCATAGTGTAACTAGCATTCCTCCTTTTAATATAAAGTTCTGTCTATGCTCAGTTATCGATAGCCTATAGACGAG
>JBLHVV010000129.1:0-7419 GCA_047628755.1 Crocinitomicaceae bacterium
GTGTCTAATTACCTCCATGTTTACACGCCTGCATTAGGGCTAAGCGCAGAGAAAATACCGAATAAAGATACCATAATGGTCAGTTTAGATATTTTATTAAAGCCACTGCCCCCATGTGCCCAAGCGGTAGAGTTGTCAATGTCACTGTCAGCTAAAATCATCCATATGATAAGCGGCGGGCGCAGTAAACCGATCAAGTTAATGCTCCCTCACGCTAAAATCAATAAGCCCAGTGTTTATCGCAAGGCGTTTCCTTGCGAGGTTTTATTTCAGCAAAGTGTTAGCAGTTATGAAGTTAAGATTCATGATTTAAGCCTGCCATTAATAACGGAGCAGTCAGAACTAGGTGAAATTGCGTTCAATTATTTACAAAGTCATTTCAATGCTAAAAAACAATCTACGGCTGACAGGGTAGAAGCCCTAATAAAGCCTTTAATAATGGCGGGGCAGTGCACCAATAAACAAGTGTCTAAAGCACTGGGGGTAGAGGTTAGGCAACTGCATAGGCTTTTGAAAGATGAAGGTGCAAACTTTAGGCTAATAAAAGATAATGTTCTTAAAGAAATGGCCATGCGTTACCTAAACGAGCCAACCTTAAAGCTAGGGCAAATAGCCAGGTTACTTGGTTATGCAGAGCAGTCAGCCTTTTCTAGAAGCTGTCAACGCTGGTTCGGGCAAGGCCCTAGAGATTACCGAAGGTCAAAGATATAAAACATCTATTTACAATTTAGTGTGTTTTCCCCAAGACTATTGCCCTGAAAAAAACGATAATAGCATCAACTTATATAAATTCGCCACCCGTGTTGCATTGCAACGATTGCGCACAGTACCGGAAATCTTCAAATGGAAATCAAAGTTAATTTTCTTGACAATCTTAGGCTTGAGGCAAAGTTTGATGACTTTACTGTAGTCTCTGATCAGCCTATTCGCTATAAAGGTGACGGTTCGGCCCCCGGTCCATTCGATTACTTTTTAGCATCATCTGCATTATGTGCAGCTTACTTTGTTAAGGTCTATTGCTTGGCTCGGGACATACCTACAGAAAACATCCGATTATCTCAAAATAATATTATTGACCCTGAAGATCGATACAACCAAATATTCCAGATACAGGTTGAATTACCTGACGATATTTCAGATAAAGACCGTACAGGTATACTTCGATCCATTGACCGTTGCACAGTAAAAAAAGTGGTTCAAAGTGGCCCAGAGTTTAAAATTGAAGCCGTTAAAAGCCTTGAGGAGGATGCCCAAGCTATGCTCATGGTTAAGCCAAAAGATGACGCCAGTACGTTCATTTTAGGTAAAGATCTACCTCTTGAAAAAACCATCGCTAATATGACAGGCGTATTGGCCGACTTGGGTATGAAAATAGAAATTTCATCGTGGCGCAACATTGTCCCAAATGTTTGGTCACTGCATATACGTGATGCCGCGTCTCCTATGTGTTTTACTAACGGTAAAGGTTCAACTAAAGAAAGTGCGCTTTGCTCAGCGCTAGGTGAGTTTATAGAGCGCAGTAACTGTAACTTTTTCTATAATGATCAGTTTTTTGGCGAAGAGATTGCACGTAGTGAATTTGTACACTACCCCAATGAAAAGTGGTTTAAACCAAGTGAAAATGACGCACTTCCTGAGGGTATTTTAGACGACTACTGTTTAGATATATTTAACCCAGACGACGAATTACTAAGCTCTCACTTAACTGATACAAACTCAGGTAACGTCGAAAGAGGTATCTGCTCTATCCCTTATATTCGTCAGTCAGATAATGAAACCGTATATTTCCCTTCAAATTTAATTGAAAATTTATTCCTAAGCAATGGTATGAGCGCAGGAAACAATTTACTAGAAGCACAAGTACAATGCCTATCAGAAATTTTTGAACGTGCTGTTAAAAAACAAATTATTGAAGAAGAAATTGTATTGCCCGATGTGCCTATAGTCGTTCTAGAAAAATACCCAGATATTTTAGCTGGTATTAAAGCACTGGAAGAGCAGGGCTTTCCTTTAGTCATAAAGGACGCGTCATTAGGCGGGCAATTTCCCGTTATGTGCGTCACGCTAATGAACCCAAGAACAGGCGGAGTATTTGCTTCGTTTGGTGCGCATCCAAGTTTTGAAGTGGCTCTTGAGCGAAGCTTAACTGAGCTTATGCAAGGTCGAAGTTTTGAAGGTTTAAATGATGTGCCCAAACCTACTTTTAACACGCTAACAGTTACAGAGCCTGAAAATTTTGTCGATCATTTCATTGACTCAACCGGCATAATTTCTTGGAAATTTTTTAGCGCAAAACAGGATTATGAATTTTGTGAATGGGACTTCTCCGGCACTAACGAAGAAGAAAATAGTACCTTAATGGGTATTTTAAAAACCCTAGGAAAAGAAGTCTACGTTGCGGTATTTGACGACCTAGGCTCTACCGCTTGTAGAATATTGGTACCCGATTATTCTGAAGTATATCCGGTTGACGATCTGATTTTAGACAATACTAATAAATCTCTAGATTACCGCGAAGATATATTAAATATTCACAAGCTAAACGAAGACCAATTGGTAGATCTTGTAGAACGCCTAGAAGACAGTCAGCAAGATAACTACACCGACATAAAAACTTTAATTGGTATTGAATTTGACGAAAATACTGTTTGGGGACAGCTAACCATTCTTGAATTGAAGATTCTAATTTACCTAGCCATAGGTGCCATAGAAAATGCAGAAGAACTGGTTGCTGAGTTTTTACAGTATAACGACAACACCGTAGAACGAGGTTTATTCTACCAAGCGCTTCATACCGTATTGGAAATCACTCTAGATGAAGACCTAGAACTTGAAGAGTACATTGTTAATTTAGATAGAATGTTTGGCCAAGAAAATATGCAGAATGTAGTGGGTTCTGTTTATGGTCAGATTAGATTCTTCGGCTTAACGGAAACCAGTATGAAGCTAGAAGGATTAGACAAGCACCTGAGATTAATAGAGAGCTATAAAAAACTGCACACGGCCAGAGCCAAAAATGCAGTATTTTAGTGGCATTGTCATAATAATGAGCCATTAAAAATGAAAAAGATGCTTTATTATAATGGCAATATTACTGCAAGCCTGTGTTGCTTAACCCAAAAGAAATCACAATAAAGATTATGCCCGCTGTGAGCTTGTATCTAGAGAGTATCGTTTAGGAATGAATGACGCAGGTTCAAAAGTAATCGTCCATAGTGGAGGCGACCTAGTAAGTTCTTGGCTTTGTCTGGCTTGGCTATGGTTGCTACAGCAATAACCTCTGGGTCAAGTGATGCCATAACTGAAGTGCAATTTGGTGAGGCCTTCATTGAATGATATAACTTTAATTAATGCACAATAAAAGCGCTGCAACATTAAAAAATGTAATGTTGCAGGGCTTGTTTTTTATTTATCCTTCAAGCTCAAATCGTAAAACATATTAATAAAACACTTATATTGCCGTTATAACTTCTTCAACACACCTTCTTGAAAGGTTTTTAAGTGGCATATTATTTGCTGTTCTTAATTATGGCTACCACCGAAGGTAGCATCAGATTGATTAAGGATTGGCCCATGAAAGTATTGCTTTTTTTCAGTTTAACTTTTTTATCAATCCCCGCTTTTTCAAGTGATTCGATTGTTCAATTAAAATTAAATACTCTTTGGGTTGTCTTTGCAGCTGTTCTCGTTTTCTTTATGCAGGCGGGTTTCGCATTGCTAGAAAGTGGCATGTCTCGGTCTAAAAATTCGGTCAATGTCATGATGAAAAATTACATGGATGTTTGCTTAGCCAGTTTAATTTTTTGGCTTATTGGCTTTGGAATTATGTTTGGTAATAACCCGACAGGCTTAGTCGGGGAAAATAAATTCGTTTTAACTGATGCCGATTCTTGGGACTATACATTATTACTTTTTCAAACAATGTTTGCTGCTACTGCTGTTACAATCTGTAGTGGTGCAATGGCTGAGAGAACTAAATACGAGGCTTACCTTATTGCGGTCTGTATTATTACTGCCGTTATTTATCCTATTTTTGGCAGCTGGGCTTGGGGTGGGCTCTATGGAGGTAGCGGTTGGCTAGCGGACATTGGCTTTTTGGACTTTGCAGGATCCACGGTAGTTCATTCTGTAGGTGCCTGGTGTGCATTGGCAGGCATTATTATTTTAGGGCCAAGACTCGGTCGCTTCGACCCTAAAACAGGAGAAGCACGTAATATTCCTGGCCATAATTTATCCCTTGTTGCTTTAGGAGGTTTTATCCTTTGGCTTGGCTGGTTTGGATTTAATGGTGGCAGTACATTAGCAGCTGATAGCGCCATTGGTTTGATTTTATTAAATACACAACTGGCTGCTGCAGGAGGCGCTCTAGGCGCTTTAATTTCGAGTAAATTATTGGGCTATCCTATTTTATTAACTGCTGTTATTAATGGAAGTATCGCGGGTCTTGTTGGCATAACAGCTGGTTGCGCGACCATGAGTCCAGACTTTGCAGTTGTAACAGGGCTGATTGCGGGTGCAATTTCAATATGGGGCGCTAGGTGGTTATTAAAGCTAAATCTTGATGATGTTGTAGGTGCAATTCCAGTTCATGGCTTTGCAGGCATCTGGGGGACATTCGCTGCTGGTATCTTTATGGCAGAAGATCTCTTCAATTGGGATCAGGCTTTGATTCAATTATTAGGAATAGCAGCGGCATTTCTATGGGCATTCCCTACCGCTTTACTCCTTTTTTATCTAATTGACAAAATAATAGGCCTGCGAACCAGTAGTCTGAATGAACAGCGAGGCTTAGATTTTACCGAACACAATGAAGTGGGTTATCCAGAGTTTAATCAAGTGATTACCCATCATAAGGAATCGTTATGAAACTTGAATATAAGCGACGCGCTATTTACACTGTGTTGTCAGAAGTAATTAGTGATAAAAAATTGCTGGACGTTATGTGGCACTGGCAAAACATTTATTCTCATAAATCTGGATTTGAACTTAATCATTTTTTATCGGATTGTAAAAACATTCCTGAAATTGCTAGGAGTAGAAGCGAGTTATATCGAAAAATCATTGCCTTATTAGTAACAAAAAAAACGGGGATTGATGAAGACCCTTGGCCTTTGATGCTAGCCTACCGGCAAGATAAATTTAAAAGCTTACCCTCTTCGGATCGTGATAACTGGTCGGAAATTTTCACTACGGTAATGACTGAGTTGTTTTCTAGGTTATGTTCAGATACTCAACGTTCAGTCTCTCATTACGTTATTCAGCGTATACCTGAGATTGCGCTCCCCCAGCCCCTAGCGCATTCATTTTATGCGTGGACCGATCAAGGAAATATTATCAATACGCATGGTGCCGACCATACTCAATTAAAGAGACTTTTAAATCTTACTTATACTGGTATTTGCGAGCATCAGGGACCCGTAAATGCAGATCAGTTTTTAAGTGATGCTATTAAACTAGCGACTTCAGTTCATAAGAGCGGAACAATTGACCCCCGATTATTATTATAAACAAACGACCTTTCGGTAGAAGTTATATTATATCGAGTTTAAAACACTGATTATTATGATAAGACTTAATCCCATAGTACTTTGTTATTCTAGCTTGGCGTAATACTTTTAATTCAGTTGGTAAAAGTATAAGTTTTATAATTTCTAGATAACTATTATATACTTCTTATAGACCTCTCCTTAATATTTTTACAATGCTCATGAATTTAAAATTGAAAGTTAGAATGCTATCTTATTTTAATAAAGGCCAAAAAGTTATTGAGTTAGCCTATTAAAGTTTAGAAATTAAAAATATATTTTATAGGCTATAAATTCATAAAAAGAAATAGAAAGTATCGCGTTTGTACCATTATGCAGACATATTAAGCTCAGCTTTTTAAATAAACTGTAAAGTATTGTAGAAACTTGCAGTGAAGTAATTGTGAGCTAATATAAATACGATTGTCATAAAGGTACTCACCATGAAAAAAATAACTTTAACCTTGGCGTTTTGCGCCTTTGTTCTGTCTTTTTCTGCTAATGCTGAAAAATGGAATCATGAGATCACAGGTTCCTTTCCGGTGTTTTTTACTTACAGTGACACTGATGGTGGTGAGCAAGGTATGCGCATCATGTCTGGCTTTAATCCCGCTAATATTACTGTCACAAGTTTTGCCCCCAAGCAAGGAGATCTAGATATTCGCGGGATATTACAAGTGACTTCACACCTACAAGGAAGCCAAGTTCAAAACTCAGGATTGTTTGAAAGTCGTGTAGCAGAAATACAAATAAAAGGTGGATTCGGTCAGTTTAATATAGGTAAAGGCTTTGGCATATTTAATAGTAACGCCATTGGTGATGCAGGCAGCGGTAAGGGTATAGGACATATGCCAGGTGGAGCCGATCAAGGTAATGCCACAAATGGGCGTATTGGAACCGGTTATGTCTATGCAAATTTTAACCCTCGTATTATCTATAGCAATCAATTTAGTGACCAAACCAGCTTTAAAGTAGGTGTTTTTAACCCAGAGGAGCCAGCTAACGCAAGTGGTGTAGAAACAATCTTACCTAGGTTCGAAGGACAGGTTACTACGTCAATAGGGGATCACAGGTTATGGGCTGGTTTTATGTTTCAAAGTATTGAGTCAACAACCGAAGATTATGATATGCAGGCATTTGATATAGGTGGTAGATTTAAACTAGGTGCAATAGACGTACTTGCTGCTTATACGGTTACTGAAGGCATTGGAGCTGATGGCTTATATGGCCTTGGTGAAGGACTAGCCGATGCCGCAGTAGCAGGCAGTCAATATTATGTTGAGACTACCTACAATACTGGCCATATAACTTATGGCATTAGTTATGGAATGGGAGCTCAAGACTCAGGTGCGAATTTGAGTGGAGCAATTGCCGAAATAGAAAATATATTAGCAATGGCTTTTGTTCATAAAAAAGTAACAGAAAATCTTCATTTAATGCTTGAGTTGCAGTCCTTTTCATCAAAGGTCAGCAAGGTAACGGAACAAGAATACACAGCACTTAGTACAGGTATCCAATTAGACTTTTAATTCTTTACAATTTTTTAGTTCATAGATTTAAGAAACAGTGGTCTCTTTGGTTAAGGCATAGCCGTGTGATGCGGAAACAACGAGCTAATTCTAGAATAAAAACGGCAATGAACGCTACTAATTAGTTCTAGCTCTTTTTATTTGGCGCTTTAGTGAAAAAATAAAAATAAATACGAACACACCCGTTAAAATATTTGTAAACAATGAGGGGTGTCGACTGTAAAAGCTGCCTTGTACATCACTAGAATGGGGAACATCCACAATATATCCCGCGGACTTCTGGAAATCTGATTTGAATACGACTTTTCCATCAGGTGTTACAACAATTGAAGGGCCGTTATTGGCAATGTGAACTAAAGGCAGTC
>JBLHVV010000130.1:0-7160 GCA_047628755.1 Crocinitomicaceae bacterium
CAGTTGGTTAGAGCACCCGACTCATAATCGGTAGGTCCCCTGTTCGAGTCAGGGAGGGGGCACCATTTTTATTTCAGCAACGTCCGTTTGTCTTTAAGTAAGGTTATTAAATAGGTTTTAGTGTATGTACAGCTATCTAGCTAATCATTGAACTTGTTATAAAAAGCCATTCATTTCGACGACTATCTGTTCACGTGCTCGAAAAATTCGTGACTTTATCGTTCCAGCCGAACTCTCCATAATTTCTGCGATTTCTGCATAGTTAAACCCCTCCACTTCTTTTAGTAGCAATGCTGTTTTTAAATCTATAGGAAGTTCAGCCACAATTTTATTTAAGTGTTTCGTCAAACTTTTTGAATATACAGATGATACAGGGTCGTCGTTCGAGGCTTGGTGTTCACATGATCTAATGCATTCAAAATTATCAATTGAAATATTAGTATGTTTACGTTTTGCGTGTTTTATTTGGTTGATTGCTGTATTGATCGCCATTCGATGAATCCAAGTGTAAAAAGTACTATCGCTTCTAAAATTACCTATCCCTCGGTAGGCCTTAATAAAAGTTTCTTTCACAACATCTAAAATACTACTTCTATCTCGAATATAGTTTGAAACCACTCGGGCTACACTAGATTGATATTTGATCACTAGTAAATCAAATGCCATATGATCCCCTCGCTTAGCATGCTCTGCAAGTATTTCAGCTGTTGCTTTTTCTCCAAAGTCTTTATGCATATGGCTTGGTATATCTATTAGATGAGATACTTTGACCTTTGTAGTCGCGTTTTGGTCAACGGAAGAGCTCATCAAGGGGGTATTCATATTCATATCCATTGGTAAAAGAAAGTAAAGTTCTACATAAAGTTAATCAATTACTATGCCAATGTAGTTAAAACTAGAATATTCACTTTTAATACAACTACTTAGATGTACATGTAGAATAAAATATCTTATTTTCCTCATAGTAAAATCACGAGATATCACGGTTAACTCTCGATATCTCGTGAAAAAATGAATATTCGCGAAATTAAAAACATGGGATAGTTGCTTTCTTTTTTGGTAATTATTTCAATTATCTCAACTTGAAGGCTAGAATCAAAGTTCATGTTTCTTTTACATAAATTGCAAGTTCGAATGCACTGATTTTACTGAACACACATACACCACAGAGGCTAAGAATGCTTTCAGAAGAAGAAGCAATAAATATAATCTTACAAGGGACTGTTAGCGATACAGGACAGGCATTCTTTGATGCGCTGGCCAAAACGATGTCTACCGCACTTGGGTACAGTCATACCTGGATCACTGAAATAGCAGGCTCTCATAAGCTTCATACATTGGCACTTTTTGTTGAAGACGAACTTAAAGAAAACGTTACTTATGATATGCGTGGCACCCCTTGCGAAACGGTTATTGTAGAGAAAGCCGTTGAGCATCACGCAGATAATGTACAGACTTTCTACCCTCAGGATAAAAAATTATCCGAACTTAATGCTCGCAGTTATTTTGGCGTCCCCATGATTGGAAGCAAGGGCGATGTTGTGGGGCACCTTGCTTTATTAGGTAAAAAACCTTCTTCAAGCGAGCCAAATGGACTTGCTGTACTTAAAACCTTTGCCAGCCGTGCAGGCGCAGAGCTAGAACGTATTTACATAGAGCGTCAGCTAAAGAAACAACAGGAAGAAACCCAAAAAATATTAGACACGGCAATGGACTGTATTATTACGCTCGAGACTGACCTAAGCATACTAACGGTCAATCAATCGGTATTGACTCAGTTTGAGGTGTCAAAAGTATCGATTGAGAAACAGAATTTCGCCTCTTATATGGATGCGACCTCAGCAAAACATCTAAACAATGCTTTAAAAATATTACTATCCAAACAGAATGATGAACAACGCATTTGGCTGCCGGATAGCCTTAAGCTTATTAAACAAGCAGATCAACACATTATTGCCGATGCCACGGTGTCACTAATTGAAAAAGAACATGGTCCTATTATCGTACTATCTTTTAGAAATGTGAATGACCGTATTCAAGGGTTAAAACGTATTGAGTCTCTAGATCAGGAGCGTCAATATTTAAAATCAGAACTAAAAAGAATATCTGAAAATAATAAGATTATTGGTTCTAGTCCCGCGATGTTGGCCGTATTAGAAGAAATCGAACAAGTAGCGCAAACCGAGGCTTCCGTACTTATTTGTGGCGAAACAGGCACTGGCAAAGAGCTCGTCGCCAACGCGCTTCACCAGAGCAGTAAACGCAAAGATAAAGCCTTTGTTAAGGTTAATTGTGGTGCATTACAAGCCAACCTGATTGAGAGTGAGTTTTTTGGGCATGAGAAAGGTGCCTTTTCTGGTGCAGTAAATCGACGACTTGGTCGGTTTCAGTTAGCAGATGGCGGCACTATTTTTCTGGATGAAGTAGGCGATATCCCTGCAGACCTGCAGGTCAAACTATTACGTGTTTTACAAGAAGGAGAGTTTGAATCGGTTGGTAGTTCAACAACACAGAAGGTAAATGTTCGAGTTATTGCCGCAACACATAGAGATTTACTTCAAGCCGTTCAGGATGGCGAGTTCCGAGAAGACCTGTATTATCGATTAAATGTTTTTCCTATTATGGTGCCGGCACTTCGAGAAAGAGGTGATGACATAACAGCGATTGCTCAAACGTTTAAAGATCATTTTTGTCACCAAATAGGGCGCTGTATTGATGACTTTACCCCTCTACAAATACAACAATTAAAAAGTCACTATTGGCCAGGTAACATTCGCGAGCTTCGTAATGTTATTGAACGGGCCGTTATTACGTCCAAACATGGCACCTTAAATTTAGACCGCGCACTCCCCTCAATAAGTATTGAAAAAAATGAAGATAGCAGCGCCCACTCAATAATTAATACACCACGCCAAACTGAGCCACCTTTAAAATCTGACGCGGTTGTATTTAAACATGCAAATGAAAACACTGAAATATTAAATGAAGCGCAACTAAAGGAGATAGAAAAGAACAATATTATCCGCGCAATAGCTTTATGCAACGGTAAAATTTCAGGTGAAAAAGGCGCCGCTAAATTATTAGGCCTAAAACCATCAACCCTAAGCTCACGTATGAAGACTTACGACATTGATTACGACAACTCGTGAAGACTCACGAAATTTCGTGCAAAAACACGAGAAAAGTATAAAAAAAACAAACAACAGGTTATAGAAATAGCTAAGTTGCTGTAATTATTAAATAAATTAACTTGGCACTAATTCTGCATTTACCCTGATATCTACATAGAGGTATTATCATGGAATTAGCACTAGTTAATAATTTTATTACTGTATTATCATCAGCATTCATTTTTGTCATCGGTATAGCGCTCCTCGCTTTGATCGTTGTTTACATCTTGGATGTTACCCAAACCAAACAAGCCATCAGGCGAAATTTTCCAGTGATAGGAAGGTTTCGTTATTGGTTTGAACATATGGGCGAATTTTTTCGTCAATACTTCTTTGCAGGTGACAGAGAAGAACGGCCTTTCAATCGCGCTGAACGTTCATGGGTTTATCGTGCAGCAAAAGGCGTAGATAGTACGGTTGCATTTGGATCAACTCGCGACTTAAGTGCTATCGGCAGTGTTCTGTTTGTTAATTGCCCTTATCCAACCTTGGCCGAAGATGCCAAGTCTATACCGCCCATTACAGTAGGACCACATTGTAAAACCCCCTATTCCACGACGTCCGTTTTTAATATATCAGGTATGAGTTATGGTGCTATATCAAAGCCCGCCGTATTAGCCTTATCAAATGGCGCAAGAATGGCGGGTGTTTGGATGAATACTGGTGAAGGCGGCCTGTCTCCCCATCATCTAGCAGGTGGTGCCGATATCGTATTTCAAATTGGTACCGCAAAGTATGGTGTACGTGATGAAAATGGCCAATTATCAAATGACAAGCTCAAAGAAGTTGCCGCTCATGAGCAGGTCAGAATGTTCGAGATTAAACTTTCACAAGGCGCTAAACCCGGAAAAGGTGGCATATTACCCGGAACTAAAGTCACACCAGAGATATCCAAAATTCGGGCTATCAACGTGGGTGAAGACTCCATCAGCCCAAACCGTCATCCTGAAATAGATAGCGAAGCTGAACTATTAGACATGATTAAACAGGTTCGCGATGCAACAGGTAAACCTGTCGGATTTAAATCGGTTATTGGTGCTTACGGATGGCTTGAAAGGCTATGTGAAGAAATTCTAAAAAGAGGTATTGAGAGCGCGCCTGATTTTATTACCATTGATAGTGCCGATGGCGGTACCGGCGCGGCACCACAAAGTCTCATTGATTATATGGGCTTACCCATAAAAGAAAGCCTTCCTTTGGTCGTCAACATCATTAATCGTTACGGTTTGAAAGACCGTATTAAAATCATCGCTAGTGGCAAACTCATCACCCCAGCTGAAGCTGCCTGGGCGTTGTGTGTAGGCGCAGATTTTATCGTGTCAGCTCGAGGTTTCATGTTTTCTTTAGGCTGTATCCAAGCGCTACAATGTAATAAAAATACGTGCCCAACAGGTATTGCAACTCACAATAAACGACTACAAAAAGGTTTAGACCCGCATGATAAAGCTGAGCGAGTCAAACGCTTCGCTGAACAGATGCACTACGACTTGAATGTCATCGCACATTCATGCGGTGTACCCGAACCAAGAAGGCTAAAACGTTACCATTGTAGAATGGTGACTGAAAATGGTCGATCTTTACCCTTAGATGAACTTTACCCAGAAGAAGCACAAATAGCCTCAACTAATTGCTAAACCCACCATCGATAGGAGAATAAATATGAAAGCTGCTGAATTATTTGTAAAATCTTTAGAAGCCGAAGGCATTGAATATATCTTTGGTGTGCCTGGTGAAGAAAATGCTGACTTTATGATGGCATTACAACAGTCGGACCAAATTAAATTTATATTAACGCGCCATGAACAAGGCGCAGCCTTTATGGCTGAAATATATGGCCGTTTAACAGGGCAACCTGCCTGTTGTTTAGCCACGCTAGGTCCTGGTGCCACAAACTTGATTACGGGTGTGGCCGATGCCAATATGGATCGGGCCCCCATGTTAGTGTTAACCGGTCAGGGATCCACAGACCGTTTACATAAAGAATCACATCAAATTATGGACGTGGTTCAAATGTTTCGTCCGGTAACCAAGTGGGCTACTACCATATACAACGGCGAAACCATCCCTGAAATTGTACGTAAAGCGGTTCGTATTGCACGCACTGAAAAACCTGGTGCAGTGCACCTTGAATTACCAGAAGATGTGGCAAAGCAAGAATGCCAGGCTACACCACTAATCCCCAAACGCTATCGTCGCCCTGTTGCCGATGACAAAATAATTGACCAAGCGTTTAAATGCCTTAGCAGTGCAAAAAAACCAGTTATCATCGCCGGTAATGGCGCTATACGTAAACGTGCTTCCAAACAACTTAAGCATTTTTGCGAACAAACAGGTATTGGTGTATTAACAACTTTTATGGCTAAAGGCGCAGTCGATATGGACGCCGATTATTGTTTGTATACCATTGGTTTAGGTAGCAAAGACATTCCGACTTTAGCCATTGATGAAGCTGATTTAGTCATTACCATTGGGGTTGATATGGTGGAATACCACCCACGCTTATGGAACCCAAAGCGTGATAAAAGAATTATACACCTCGACTTTCTACCGGCCGAAATTGATGAACACTATGACCCAACTTCGGAAGTAGTGGGTGACTTGGCACATACTTTATGGATGCTAAATCAACGACTAGAACAAGCAGAACCTCTTATATTTGACCTTGCGTCTCAAAAAGAACTGCGTCATAAAATGAGTTTAGAACTAACTGAACACGCCAATGATGACACAAAAAACATCATCAAACCCCAAAAAATACTTGCGGATGCACGCGCAGTAATGGGCCCTGAAGATATATTACTCTCAGATGTCGGGGCGCATAAGATGTGGATCGCTAGGCAATACCAATGCAACGAGCCTAACACCTGTTTAATTCCTAATGGCTTTTGTTCTATGGGTTTTGCTTTACCCGGTGCGATAGCTGCCAGCCTTATTAACCCCGACAAAAACGTTCTAGGTATTGCGGGCGATGCTGGTTTTTTAATGAATGTGCAAGAAATGGAAACCGCAAAACGACTCAATGTGAATTGTACGATGCTCGTCTGGGAGGATCATGAATATGGCCTCATTGCTTGGAAGCAACAGGCCGAGTTTGGTGCCCATACAGACCTGTCTTTTGGTAACCCAGACTGGTTACTACTTGCTGAAAGTTTTGGGTGGAACGGCCATCGTGTTGAGAACAGCATAGAGTTCTCTGGCGTGCTTCAACGTGCATTAAATGAAAAAGGTCCAAGCCTGATTGTTGTACCAATCGATTATAGAGAAAACATGTTATTAACTGAACGATTAGGTGAACTCACCCAGCCAGGCTTAGCAGGAGGGTAGTGTTCAGCCTGCTTTAATTTGTTAGTTACTCGTTTAATAATTAATTAGTTTTCAATAGGTAAATACTATGAGCACCTCTCTTTTAAAAGTACATTCGCCCTACACTCAAGACGAACTGGGTTCCATGAGCACGCTGGATTGGCCTGCCGTATCAGAAAAACTAGGCCATGCACTCGATGCTTTCCAAAACCGTAAACAGTGGCTTCCGGTACACGAGCGGGTAGGTGTTTTAGAACGAACGACCAGGCTAATGATGAAGCATCATGCCAAACTCGCCATGCAAATTGCTAAGGAAGGCGGAAAACCTTTAAAAGATGCACTTGTAGAAACCACCCGAGCCATCGATGGCGTAAGACTTGCCATCGAGACCATTCGTACCGAGGCCGGCCACGTGGTCCCAATGAATAGCACTATGGCAGCGGCAAATAAAATGGCGATGACACAACTAGAGCCCATTGGCGTCGTAGTGGCGGTTAGTGCTTTTAATCATCCCCTTAACCTAATTGTACATCAGGTTGCTTCTGCCGTGGCGGCAGGTTGCCCAGTGTTAGTGAAACCAGCTAATGACACCCCTTTGTCATGCCAAAACTTTGTTGACTTGTTAATTGAAGCAGGCCTTCCTGAAGCTTGGTGTCAGTGTGTTATTACTCATGACCGAAGCGTTGC
>JBLHVV010000131.1:0-7140 GCA_047628755.1 Crocinitomicaceae bacterium
TATTGGCCAATTCAAATGATAAGCGGCCAAGTTAATGTTTCTTTAAGCACTAAGCTATTTATTGATGGTAAAAATCCAATTTGTATTGATTTAACCAGCTTGCATGACTACTCACAAAATATTTATGGCTTTTTAAATAAAAGTCCTAGCGAAGAGGCGTTTAGATCTTCTATAGAAGAGTCATTTGAAAAGTTTACACAGAGCATACAAAATAAATTTAATTCAGAGCCATAAAGTTGTATAACAAAACAAGGAAAATCGATTGCTTACGTGGCGTTTTCTTTTGGCGTTAGGAATCATATTATAAACTGTCTATTAAGAGTGGCTACAACTGTAATAGCCTTTCAAGTGAAAAAAGGTTTTAGTTGTAGGAGCAAGTGGGGCCATAGGGCGACTTGTTGTTGATCAGTTACTTAGTCAAGGTGTTCAAGTAAACGCTATCGTTCGTTCGCCCGATGGGTTACCGGACAGCTCAAACTTATTTTAAGGTTTATTTAGTACGCCTCGCTTGCTTGTTACAGACACGCTTCAATGTATATGCAAAGCTATAAAATTAAATAAGTTTGATAAATTAAATATATATAACAAAGCTATTAAGATTGGTCTTCATAAATATCTGGGCTAGACCACATTTCATGTGGTCTCTTATGGCAGCATTAGGCAGCTATTTAAATATGCGTAAATCTGACAAGAAAATGGAAAATCAACTTAGTGTCGTTTTAACCGAAGTGTGCAATAGCGCATTGAAAGAATTCACTGGCTTTCAGTGGTTGACTCATTTGGTTAATTACGACAACTTTCCTAAGAGTTTAAAAGTAGTTTGCGTATTTGATACTAATGCTAATCTTTCTACATTTATAGCAAGTAACAAAAGCGTTGATTTGAGTAAGTTAGTTCAGAGGAAACTCTTTAAAATGGATATTAATCTTAAAGATATGACTAAACATGTGGCTTATGATACTGAAGAAAACTGTGATAAGAATCATAATGGAAATTGGTCTGATAGGTTGGCGTAATAGGTTGATTGTCAAGGTAATAAAAAGGGGCCACTTATTAGTTAAAATACAGCGGCCCTAAATTTTTATTTATTGGTTAAAAAAATGTCTATTATGTTTGTGGAGGTGTGCCTTCACAGTTAGACGCAACGGCATCCATTTGCACTAGCGCATCCATAGGGAGAGCTGAAACTCCTATGGTTGTGTTGGCAGGAAGGTCGCCGTTGAAGAAAGTTGTGTACACTTTATTAATAGAATCAAGATCTTCGATATTTCTAACTTGGATATTGATCTTAACGATGTCATCCATAACGTGGTCAACGCTTTCTAAAATGGCTTGGATATTTTTAAGACATTGACCGGCTTGATCATTTGCACCACCCACAACAATTGTATTTGTTTTTGGGTCTAAAGGTAGTTGACCTGAAATATGATTGTAATGAGAAAACGCTACGGTGTGTGAATAGTCTGTAGCTGGAGCATTGTCTGTATTGCTGGATTCTATTACAAGTAAGCTGGTGTCTTCAGGCCGTTGTGGCGGTGTTCCGTCGCCATGTGATACAGAAGTATCAATTTGTACCAAGGCATCCATCTGCAAGGCTGTAACATTAACCATGGTTCGGGCTGGAGTATAGCCTGGAAAAAATTTTGCGCAGACCTCGTTTATAGCTTCAATATCTTTGATGTTTTTAACAAATATTGTTGTTTTAACCACGTCATTTATAACATGGTCGATACTTTCTAAAATGGATTTTATATTTGTTAAGCACTGCGAAGTCTGTTCTTTTATGCCACCTTCTACCAGTTTTCCAGTTTTGGGGTTAATAGGTAGTTGACCTGAGATATTATTGTAATGAGAAAATGCCACTGTCTGTGAGCATAAATCTGTTGGCGCATTGTCTGTATTGCGTGATACTTTTATGAGAGCGCAAGGATCTTGGGGAGCCGTTCCTTCACCGTTTGAAATAAGCGCATCAATTTGTATCAATGCATTGTCCATAGGTAAGGCCGCAACAGCTACAGTAGTTCGTGTAGGAAGGTCGTGGTTAAAAAATGTTGTATAAACGGTGTTTACAGCGTCAATATTTGAAATATTTTTAACAAATATTGTTAATTTTACAACGTCGTCCATAACATGGTCGATACTTTCTACGATGGCTTTAATATTTTTCATGCACTGTTCAGTTTGTTCTTTAATACCGCCTGTTACTATTTTTCCAGTTTTGGGGTCGATAGGTAATTGGGCAGAAATATTATTGTAATGAGAAAAAGCCACTGTTTGTGTAGATACAGAATTTTGTGGTGCATTGGTCGTATTTCGTGAAACTTTTATAATGTTGTCGCTCATTTCAATATTGCTCCTATTTGAATTCGCAGCAGAACTATAGAGGAAAATATTTTAAAAAAATATAAAATCAAACGTTTATCGAAATTAATTAAATAACTTTTTCATTAAATTGTTTAGCAAATAATATCAAACAATATTCTTATGTAAATAATAATAAATTCGCCTATTAACGGGGCGTTTACTGAACTTGTGCATCATTAAATAGCATGCTCTTCTTTGGCAGATGGTTACGGTATCAGCTGTTTCATATGGAAGTATTAATTTATAGATCAGTAGATTAATAGGAAATAACTCACAAGGCCTTTAATTCTTGCTATAGTCAAACGCTAATTCTTAAAAGAGAACGAAGATTCCCATGATAGAAAATAATTTTGCCATCACAGCGACCTTTTTTGCTTATCTTGCTGTGATGTTATTTATTGGTTGGTATGCCTACAAACGTACCAGTGACTCTTCAGATTATTTTTTAGGTGGGCGTAGTCTAGGCCCCTGGCCAGCGGCATTGTCGGCCGGTGCTTCTGATATGAGTGGTTGGTTATTATTGGGTTTACCTGGCTTTGCTTATGCATCGGGTATGGAGGCCATTTGGTTGGCTGGGGGCTTATTAATTGGTACTTGGGCAAATTGGCTAATAACTGCCAGACGCTTACGGACTTATAGTATTACTACTAGTAACGCATTAACCATTCCTGAATTTTTATCCCGTCGTTTTAACGACCAATCTAAAATGGTGCAAACCATTGCTGCGCTGTTTATTTTAATGTTCTTCCTTTTCTACACCAGCTCAGGTTTGGTGGCTGGTGGTAAATTATTTGAAACTGTATTCTCTATCAACTACACCTATGCAGTGATTATTGGCACCATTTGCGTAGTGTCATACACTTTATTTGGTGGATTTTTAGCGGTATCCTGGACTGATCTTGTGCAAGGTTTACTTATGTCAGCTGCTTTATTAATTGTTCCTATAGCGGCCCTACAAGGGGGCTTTGGACAATTAAGCACTGACTTATCTGCTATTAATCCTGAACTATTAACGGTATGGAATAACGTCGATGGTGAGCCACTTACATGGATCGCTATTATCTCTTTGGTGGCTTGGGGCTTTGGTTACTTTGGTCAGCCACATATTCTGGCTCGTTTTAAGGCCACTCGCAGCAATAAAGATTTAACCAAGGCACGTTATATTGCTGTGACCTGGACGGCCTTGTCTATGTTTGGTTCTTTACTGGTGGGCCTAGTGGGGCTTATTTATGTAAATACAAATCTTGGTGGTGAGCTGGCTGATGGCGAAAAGATATTTATGTTACTTGTGAATGCTATTTTCCATCCTGTAATTGCAGGTATTTTATTAGCCGCTATTTTGGCCGCTATTATGAGTACCGCAGATTCTCAGTTATTGGTGTCATCGTCTGCCTTAGCCGAAGATTTTTACAAGCAGCTGTTCCGTCCAGATGCAACGCCTTCACAAGTACTCATGGTAGGTCGTCTTGGAGTGATTGCCCTGTCTATAGTCGCATTGTTGTTAGCTTTAAACCCTGACAGTTCTGTATTAGGGTTAGTGTCTTATGCATGGGCTGGTTTTGGTGCTGCATTTGGTCCGGTTATAGTATTAAGCTTGTACTGGAAGCGCATGAATCGCAATGGAGCATTGGCTGGTATGATTGTGGGCGGTGTTACAATTGTTATCTGGAAGCAGTTAACAGGTGGTATTTTTGATATGTATGAAATTGTACCGGGCATTTTGCTGGCAACAATCTCGGTTGTGGCGGTGAGCTTGCTGACTAAAGTGCCTGAACCAGAAGTACTGGAGCAATTTAGTGAGTTTGAGAGCAACTTAAAAACCTTCGATTAATCAACAAATCTTTACAGCCATTAGTCTATGTAAGCAGACAGAGTTAACGGCTAGGGCCATACATACCCTCGTATGGCCCATCAATTACCTTCCTAGCATGTTATTAGCTATAATCACTGGCAGAATGTGATTGAATTTCTTAGAATGCCCCTACTATTTACCCAGAGAGTCACTATGACAGATTTAGTTAATTACCAATTAGACGGTTCAGTTGCCACTATTACGCTGCAAAACGGTAAAGTAAACGCCATGTCTCCTGATCATATAGCGGCTATAAATGGCGCGTTAGATCAGGCCGAAGCAGATAAAGCGGTGGTCATGATTGTGGGCCAGCCCGGTATATTTTCAGCTGGATTTGACTTAAAAGTATTTCAAGCAGATGCCGCAGCAGGCATTGAAATGGTCAAAGCAGGGTCTACTCTTTGCCGTCGCTTATTAGCATTCCCATTACCAGTAGTGGGTGTTTGTACTGGTCACTCCTTGGCACAAGGTTGCTTTACATTAATGGCTTGTGACTATCGTGTAGGCGTCGATGGACCGTTCCAGCTGGGCTTAAACGAAGTCCAAATTGGCATGACGATGCATCACTTTGGTATTGAGCTACCCCGTGCTCGCTTAACCCCTTCTTATTTTCAGCGTTCAGTTAATAATGCACAAATTTACTCGCCAGCTGAAGCTGTTGAAGGTGGATTTTTAGACAAGGTTGTTCCTGCAGAAGAATTAATGGCAGTGGCAACAGCCGAAGCGCAACGCTTAGCGGGTCTAAATTTACCGGCCCATAAAGCCACTAAATTAAAAATGCGCGCTGAGTTATTAACTATTTTAGATAAGGCCATCGAGCAAGACTATAAAGACGGAATGGCTTCAATTGGCAAGTAGTTTAAACGTTAGTTTAACAATATAGATTAAAATACAGTCTAAAATAGAGTATGCAAAGTCACTATAATGTGGCCAGTTACTAGGCTACATTATTGCTTATTTGTATCAGTTTAATTATTTGAGAATGACACATGCACGCTGCAGAATTTAAAACCCTCCGTGAGGCCATAGGCTTAACTATATCGACTCTTGTAAAGGTGATTGATGTAGATGAACGAACTATTCGCAAATGGGAGTCAGGTAAAAAGAAATTACCCGCCGATGTGATTGAATCTGTGGTGTCCATAGATCAATTGTTAACTGACACCGCAAATCAGTTGTTTACCGAACTTAATAAACCGTCTGGTGAAAGTGTGGTACTAGATAGATTTATCGAAGAAGAGGATTTGTTAAATGCATATCCACAATTTGAAGGTTTACCTATGTCAAGTTATGGCGTTGTACTGTTTCGTTTACGCCAAAAATTTATTGATGCTGGGGTCGAGGTCTCTATTCAATATAAATAACAGCATTACAAGCAACAACTTTCAAATACAGGCTGCGCTAAGGCGCAGCACTGGTTCTATCTAACAATTCTATTTCAGGCTTACGATCTTTGTCGCCTAATTCGGCGATCAACATACCTGCTAAAATTAACCCCCCTCCAATAAACCCTAAAGTACCGAGCCTTTCATCCAAAATAATCCAAGCGGCCGCACAGGCAAATACTGGTTCAATGGCAAAAATTAATGCTACCTTGTGTGGTTTTAATATTTTTTGACATTCCGTTTGGGCCCAATAAGCGTAAGCAGTACCAAATACGCCAGTTATTAATACAGATGCCCAAATAAGGGGTTTGCTTAGCTGATCAATGGCGCTAATAGGTGCTTGATCTGGATGAAAGAAAAACGGATCTGGTGACATCATTGCACCCATAAAACTAAGCACGGCAACGGTTAACAATTGAATACAGCTAAGCAGTAACACGGGCATACCCTGTACAACTTTACCCGTAACGATAATATGAAATGCAAAAGCGAAAGCACATATAAGTATCAATAAATCCCCTTTATTAAATTCTAATTTGTCCCCAACAGTTAACAAATATAAGCCAGCAGTTGCTATGGCTATGCCTATCCAAGCGGCTAAATTCGTCTTATTTTTAAAAAACAAAAAGCCCAATACTGAAACCAAAGGAACAGCTAAGCCGGTAATAAATCCAGCGTTAGAGACGCTTGTATAGTGCATACCTTCGGTTTGAGTATAAAAACCAATAAATAACATTATACCTAAGCCTAGACCTGTAACAGTTAGCTTTAAATAGGATTTTTCTAATTTACGTTCAGCTGAAAAAAAATAAATTAAATATATGGCCAGAGCGGCAATAATAAAACGAATAGCGTTAAAGCTATTGGTGGGTAGCTGTTCTATAGAAAGATCAACTAAGACAAATTCAGCGCCCCAAATAAAAGACACTAAAAGTAACAAAAAAAATGCGGTGCGTGCTGACGTAACTGTCATGGAGCTTTCCAAATACTTAAGTCTAAAGATTTTTATAAAACATAAAAAAGTGGATAGCGTCAAATGAGCGCTTCCACTTTTTGTTAGTATGGGTATTTTTTAGAAACCTAATTTATCTCGTAGGTTGTAAAAGGTAGCACCCAAAGCTGTTAATGGGATGCGCAGTGAGCGACCACCAGGGAATGGATACTGGGGTAGGCTTGCAAACACATCGTAACGCTCAGCTTGTCCTTGAATGGCATCAGATAAGACCTTACCCGCAAGGTGAGTACAGGTTAGTCCATGACCCGAATACCCTTGAGAGTAATAGATATTTGAACCAATGCGTCCAATTTGCGGAAGCCGCATAAGCGTCAATAAGAAATTTCCTGTCCATGCGTAATCTACTTTTACACCGTTTAGCTCGGGAAATGTTTTTAGCATGTTAGGACGCATTTTACTTTCAATGCGGTCAGGTTCGCGAGCACCATAAGTGACACCGCCGCCATAAACTAAACGACCGTCGCCAGTTAAACGGAAGTAGTCTAATAAGTAGTTACAATCTTCTACACAATTATCTTGAGGCA